>NSIG01000063.1 GCA_002737275.1 Opitutia bacterium | reverse complement strand
CTGGCGGCGACGCCGGGGCGGCTGCTCGACCACATGGAGCAAGGCAACGTGTCGTTGGCCAACGTGGACATCCTCGTGCTCGACGAAGTGGATCGCATGTTGGACATGGGGTTTCTGCCGGACGTGAAGCGGATCGTGCAGAAGACGCCGAATACGCGGCAGACGCTGTTCTTCACGGCGACGGTGCCACCGGAGATCGCATCGTTGGCGAGTTGGGCGTTGAAAGATCCGGCGCGCGTCGAGATTGGGCGGCAACGCTCGGTCGCGGAGACGATCGCCCACGCGTTTTACCCCGTGGTGGCGTCGCAAAAATTCGATCTGCTGCAGCTGTTGTTGGAGCAGACGGATTTCAAGAGCGTGATCATTTTTGCCCGCACGCGGATGGGTTCGGACCGCATCGCGGACCGGCTCCAGCGCAAGGGTCATACGGTCGGCGTGCTGCACTCTGACCGTAGCCAGCGCGAGCGCATCGAGGCGCTCGAGGGGTTTAAGTCAGGCAAATTTGAAGTGCTCGTGGCGACGGATATCGCGGCGCGCGGCTTAGACATCGCGGGCGTGTCGCACGTGATCAACTACGACGTGCCGGAGAATGCCGAGGACTACGTGCACCGCATCGGACGCACAGGCCGCGCGCATGCGAGCGGCGATGCCTTTACGCTCGTGACGGAAGAAGATGTGCGCGACGCGCGCAGCATCGAGCGGTTCACGGGCATGGCGATCGAGCGCAGGAAGATCGACGGTTTTCCCTACATCTATTCGGCGTTGTTCGACGAGAAGGCCCAGGCGGAAGTCGCGGCCGCCGCCGCGAAGCCGGTGAGCCGGTTGCACCGCGGCGTGCGGCGCTGAGCGAGCGGGCGCAGCGAAATTAAAGGCCGGTGCGAACCGGCTTTTTTTTGGTCCGGTTTCTGCCGCGATCCACCGATCGCGCTTGATTCATATTCCTTGGTAAGCATACGGATTGAGCGTGGATCTGATCAAAATCTACGAATGCCTGTGCGACCGCGGGCGGCGGGGATGTCGCTCATTCCGACGACGACCGGGAGCGCGACGGCCATCGGGATGATTTACCCCGAGCTGCTCGGGAAGCTGAACGGCCACGCGGTGCGGGTGCCGTTGCTCACGGGCTCGCTCACGGATTGTGTTTTTCAGATGAAGCGTGACACGACGATCGAAGAGGTGAACGCGCTGCTGAAGGCGGCGAGCGAGAGTGGGCCCCTAAAAGGGATTTTGGGTTATGAGGAGCGGCCGTTGGTATCGATTGATTACAAAGGGAGTCCGCTGTCGGCGACGGTGGACGCGCTTTCGACGATGGTCGTGAACGGGCGGATGGTGAAAATCTACGCGTGGTATGACAACGAGTGGGGTTACTCGAACCGGATGGCGGAACTGACGCGGAAGGTGGCGAGCACGCTCTGAAAAATCGGGCGCCCGCGAGGGACGCCCTACCTCCTGATGAATCTCAGAAATTACATCGTCGTCACGGCGGCCTACTGGGGGTTCACGCTCACGGATGGGGCGCTGCGGATGCTGGTGCTGCTGCACTTCGCGCAGCAGGGATTTAGTCCGGTGCGGCTGGCGATGTTGTTTCTATTCTACGAGTTTTTCGGGATCGTCACGAATTTGTTCGGCGGTTGGCTGGCGAGCTGGATGGGGTTGCGGGTAACGTTGCTCGCGGGGCTGGGTTTGCAGGTGGCGGCGCTGGGGATGCTCGGGGCGTTGAACCCGGCGTGGACGGCGGAGATCGCACTTGGCTACGTGATGGCGGCGCAGGCGCTTTCGGGAATCGCAAAGGATCTCACGAAGATGAGCTCGAAGAGCGCAATCAAGGTGCTGGTGCCGGGCGGCGAGGAAGGGCGTGGGGCGCTGTTTCGGTGGGTGGCGATTTTGACCGGCTCGAAGAACGCGCTGAAGGGCGGGGGATTTTTTCTCGGCGGGTTTTTGCTGAGCGTGGCGGGGTTTGCCGGCGCGCTGTGGGTGATGGCGGCGGGACTGGCGGTGATGTTGGCCGGGGCGTGGGCGGTGTTGCCGGCGGCGATGGGCAAGGCGAAGCAGAAGGCGGGTTGGCGGGAGCTCTTTGCGAAGAGCCGGCCGGTGAACGTGCTCTCGGCGGCGCGATTCTTTTTGTTCGGGGCGCGCGACATCTGGTTCGTGGTGGGTGTGCCGGTTTTCCTGAGTGTATCGCTCGGTTGGAGCGGAGCGCGGGTGGGGACGTTTATGGCATTTTGGGTGATTGGCTACGGGCTCGTGCAGTCGCTCGCGCCGGCAGTTTTTCGCGGGCGGGCGCCGGCGGGCGGGGTGGCGGCGGGGCTCGCTTTTGTGCTCGCGGCGGTGGCGGCGGGTGTGCCGCTGCTGCTCGGGACAGGGCTGCCGGCGGGCGTCGTGATCGTGGGTGGGCTGGCGGTGTTCGGGGTGGTGTTCGCGCTGAACTCGGCGGTCCATTCCTACCTGATTTTGGATTACACGGACGGCGACAAGGTCGCGTTGAACGTAGGGTTTTACTATATGGCGAACGCGGGCGGGCGGCTCGTGGGGTGCTTGTTGTCGGGGGTGCTGTTTCAATTCGGCGGGCTCGCGGGGTGTCTGTGGGGCACGTTCGGGTTTACTTTGGCGGCGGGGGTGATCGCGTTGGCGTTGCCGCGGACGGCGGCACACCCGGAGAAGCTCGCGGCGGCGGGAGTGGGTGCGGACGGCGGCGACTGAGTGGGAGCGGAACGAGCACTTTCCCCGGAATTCCAGAACTCCCTTGATTTTTTTAGTTCGAGGCAGGGCGTCTCCCGTTGGCTGATGGCAAGGGGAAGTTTGCCGGGAGTGAACGGAGTAGGGCTTGCTCTGAGCGCGGGCGGGCGGAGATGGTGGCAGCTTACGCATGAAACTGGACATTCCCGCGGGCGATTTCGCCGGCTACATTTTTGATTTGGATGGGACCTTGATCGACTCGATGCCGATCCACTACGTGGCGTGGGATGCGGCAATGCGGCGGGCGGGATTGCGGGAAAAACTGAGCGAGGAGTTATTTTATTCGCTCGGGGGCGTGCCGACGCGCCGGGTGGCGGAACTGATCGGGCAGCACTACGGACTCACGGTGGACGTGGAGCAGGTTTTCCACGAGAAGGAGGCGTTTTTCGCGGAGAAACTCGCGGGCGTGACGTTGATCGAGCCGGTGGTGGCGGTGGCGCGGGAGGTGGCCCAAACGCGGCCGGTTGCGATCGCCTCGGGCGGGCCGCGGGAGATCGTAGAACGGTCGCTGGCGTTGAGCGGATTGGCGCCGTTGTTTCCCGTGGTGGTGTCGGCGGATGACGTGGTGCACGGGAAGCCGTCGCCGGACATGTTTCTGTTGGCCGCGAAACGGATGGGTGTGCCGGCGGAACGGTGTCTGGTGTTTGAAGACGCGGAGCCTGGAATGCGGGCGGCCGAGGCAGCGGGGATGCCGTGGGTGCGGGTCGACAGCCGCAAAATCAAGGGGTGAGGCGGCGGATGGCGACGGCGAGTTTGCCGGTTTCGAAACGAAAGTCGGACGTCGGCGGAGTGACCGGTGGGTTAGCAGATGATACCTGAGCGAGGAGGATTAGCGCAGGAAATAGGTAAGGGCGGAACATAAGAAAATGATTTCGGGCTTTCTTGGTGGTGTTGATTTGTGTTCCGCTCAGGGGATGAAACTCGAGACGTTGGTCAAACCGTCGGTACGCACCCAGCCGAGCTACGAACCGGGTAAGCCGATCGAGGATGTGGCGAGGGAGCTGGGCCTAGATCCAGCAACGATCATAAAACTGGCGTCGAATGAGAATCCTTGGGGGCCGTCGCCAAAGGCACTGGCGGCAGCGAAGGCGGCATTGGACCACAGCGAGCTTTATCCTGACGGCGGTTGTTTTGCTCTACGGCAGAAACTGGCGACGGTGCACGGCCTCGGAGCGGATCAGTTTGTCATCGGAAACGGCTCGAACGAGATCATCGAGCTGTTGGGTCATGTCTTTTTGGGCCCGGAGGACGAAGTGGTTTTCGGAGGACCCGCGTTTGTGGTTTATAAACTGGTGACGCTGCTGTTCGGGGCAAAGGTGGTGGAGGTGCCGTTGCAGCACTGGCGGCACGACCTCGCCGGGATGGCGCGTGCGATCACGCCGCGAACGAAGTTGGTCTTTGTGGCGAGCCCGAACAATCCGACCGGGACGGCGAACGATGCGGTCGAATTGACGGCGTGGGCGCAGGCGTTGCCGGAGCACGTGATCGCGGTGTTCGACGAGGCGTATGCGGAGTATCTGGCCCCGGGAACGGCGATGGATCTGCGGCCGTTGATTGCGGCAGGACGAAAGGTGATCGGCCTGCGGACGTTTTCGAAAATATACGGGTTGGCCTCGTTACGGGTCGGCTACGGTTATGCCGGGGTGGAATTAGCGGCTTTGTTGAACCGGGTGCGGCAACCGTTTAACATCAACGCCATCGCGCAGGTGGCGGCAACGGCGGCGTTGGACGATCGGGAATTCGCGGAGAAATGTGCCCGGGAGAATCGGACTGGACTGGTGCAAATCGAGGCGGGGTTGCGTGAGCTGGGGTTGGAGTGGGTGCCAAGCGTGGCAAACTTCATGTTGGTCAAAGTGGGCGATGGCGCGCGAGTTTTCGGCGCGTTGCAGGCGCGCGGCGTGATCGTGCGGCCGATGAAGATTTATGGATTGCCCGACTGGATCCGGGTAACGGTGGGAACGCCCGAGCAGAATGCCCGGCTGTTGGCGGAACTGAAGGCGGCGTTGGCGAGCCATTAAAGTTGGCCTTCACTGCTGGTGACGGGCGCGCGCGAGGTCGGCATCGAGGTGGGCGCGAATCGAAGCGAGCAAAGGGGCGCGGTTGGGAGTGAATGGAAAAGCCTCGCCGCCCATTGGGTGGTGGGCGACACGGAGCAGGTCGGGTGACGGCCGCCGCCTGGTCAGAAGTTAGCGTTGATGGGTCTCGGGTTCGTCGGTGCAACGAAGGGTCACCTCGAGCGTGACGAGGCGCGAAAGCACGGCCTCGTTCAAAGGTAAACGCCTCTGCTGCCTCGGCGCCTCTCTCCGCCCGGTCTGCTCCGCGTGGCGTCACCGCCTGGCACGCCCTGGCTCACTCCCGTTCAATAAGTTTTCTGCGACGGCCCGTTTCCGCCGCCAATTTTTACCCGAATCCTGACTCTGGAATCGCCGGGTTCGACCAACTGCCAGCTTGGCTACTTCGCAGCGGCGCGTCGGAGGCGGTCATTAATTGCAGCCGCAGGTCCGGTTCCGTTTGCTCCCGCAAGTTCAGCGTGGATCTTGGAATAGCCTTTTGTGTCGAGTGAGCGGAGCTGGGCGAATAGGCGACGGGCGGCGGTCCGAAGATTTCCGCTGCGATCAAGCCAGTAGATATTTTTGGAGAGTGTCCCGGCGGGCTTTGAAATAAAGAGCCAGGCCTCGTCAGGAGCGCTTCGTGCGGCGAGGGCAACGCTCGCCCGGGCGTGAATCACAAGAGGTGTTAGAGGACTGTAGTGCCGCAAGAGCGAGCCCGGCGCTAATTGAGGCTTTGCTATCTGGCCACTGCGCTGAGGGTGCCAAGCAATGGCGCATCCCAGAGTTTCGGTCAGCTGTTCTCTGGTAATTGCACCGGGCCGCAAAAGCCGGGGCTTAGCCGGATTTCGTAAATCGACAATCGTAGATTCGAGGCCGATACCCGAGGCGCCACCATCCAGAATGTAGCGGATCTTTGTTCCGAGTCCGCTGCGAACGTGCTCGGCCGTGGTGGGGCTGATATAGCCGAAGGGATTGGCGCTTGGTGCTGCGAGGGGTCGTCCGACGAGCTTGAGCAGCCGGCGGAACAGCGGGTGGGCTGGGACGCGGACGGCAACGCTTGGCAAGCCGGCGGATACGATCGATGGCACAACCTCTAATTTCGGCAATACGAGGGTGAGCGGTCCCGGCCAGAACGTTTCCGCCAGCTTCAATGCGGCGGAATTGGCGACCGCGACTTTCGCGAGGTCGCGAAGAGAATGAAGGTGGACAATAAGTGGATCGGAGACAGGTCGGCCCTTCGCTTCGAATATCTTGCGGCAGGCAGTCGGATTCAAGGCATCGGCGGCCAGGCCATAAACCGTCTCAGTCGGAACACCCACAATGTCTCCGGCTTGCAGGCGACGGGCCAGGAGCTCCAAGTTCCTGGGTGTCCCTTTTAGAATCCGGGCGGCGGGCTTTCGTGGCATGGCATGAAAAAGGCCGGAGTGGAGGACTCCGGCCCTAAAGTGTAAGGCTTAACCGTCGGCTTACTTGGCGAGCAGCATGTTGCGCGAGTGCTTCAGTGTCTTGGTGATCGCGCGCTGATGCTTCGCCGAAAGATGGGTGTATTTGCGCGGCAGAATCTTGCCGGTATCAGTTACGAAGTGTCGCATGACGTCGGGCGTCGTGAATGGAATCTGGTCCGGTGTCAGCGTTTGGGTGGTGGTCTCGGTGGTGCTCATATCGATAAAAGAATGGGAGAGGCTTATCTGGGTGCCGGGGTTGTCAACGGCACATTTTTTGATGGAAATGGTCTCGGTTTAGGCGGACTTTCCATGAGGTCGTCCTAGGTCCCCGTAGCTCAAATGGATAGAGCAAGCGTTTCCTAAACGCTGGATTCCGGTTCAATTCCGGACGGGGGCACCACGTTCAGCGGCCGCACTTCCGCCGTTGTAATCCCTGCTGCCACTCCGGCGCTTTCAGGATCACTGCGGAAGCAGGCCCACGAGCCAGCCCGCTTTGGACGGGAGCAGGCTCGGTCCGAGGTGTTTTCGATCGACTCAAATAAAGTCTGGCGAACCGAAACACTGCGACCGCTGGGTAAGAGCCAAAGCGGGCGTTTGTGTGGTTGCTGCCGGCCGGGGTTCAATGCGCTTCTTCTTCGCCGCCGCGCGGGCGGACGGGCTGGATGACGGGCCCAAAGAAGAGCGCATTCAGGAAGAGCTTATTTCCCCCGTACCAATAGCCGCGGAAATTCGGGTTGTCGGTCATGAGCACGACCACGCCCGCTCCGCTCGGCGTGGCGATGACGCCGGCAGACTGGGCAATCGCCTGTTGATTGGCGGTCGAGGCGTAGCCGGCGAGGAGCGGTTTTTCGGCGTACACCACCGGAGTTTCCCATGACGTGCGGGTGGGTCGCATCACGAGGGTGTTGTCGCGGAAGGACGGAAGCGACTCGCCGGTATAGCCGAAGCCGAGCGGGTGGGAGGGATCAATTTTGGTTTCAAAAATCGCGCCCGAAACGAGTTTCAACGCTTCACGGTTCCCGGCATCGGCGTAAGCGATGCGTTTGCCGGCGGTGGGTTCGGGGCGAACTGGGGGCGCGGATTCTCGTCCGAATTCGGCGCGGATGAGTTCGTTCTTTGCCGCCCACTCGGCGGCGCGGCCCATGGCGACGAGCGTGCCGCCGTCGCGGACCCAGCGTTTCAGCTTATCCAAGGTTTCGCCGGTGAGGCTTCGCTCGTAAAGACCGTCGGCGAGGACGATCGCGGTGTAGCGATCAAAACGGGCGGTGCGGAGCTGAATCACGTCGAGGAGCGTCGCGGCCAGACCGACGCGGGTGTCGAGCAGGTGCCAAGCCTCGCCGAGGTCGAGGGCGGTGACGCCTTCGCCAGTGACCAGAGCAACGCGCGGAGTTTCAAGGGTGACGAAGGATGCGCTTCCGAGGTCGACGCCGGCTGGGGTGTACCCGGTTGCGACCCCATGGACCGTGATGGCATCTTCCCGCGTAATGGTGTCGACGATGGCGGCGATCTCTTTGGCGCGGGCGGGTTGCAGGCCGACGGGAACGAGGATGCTGCCGTAGCCGAATGCGGTGCGACCCGCCGCCGTCTTGGCTTCGATGGGCGACTTGAGGACCTTCGTCAAAATACCGGCTTTTTGAAGGCGAAGGAGGGCTCGGGGCGCGTAGTAGCCGGTCCACGAAAAGAGATAGGCGTAGGTGGAGTGGCCGCCGACGAGTTGGCCGGATGGGAATGCGGGCTCCGAGGGAACGGCGTCGCCCAGGGTGGGCACCGTGGTGAGGGTGGCGTGGGGAACGTTGAAACCGAGCAGCAGGTTCCAGGCGGATACATCGTAGAAAATCTCGTCCTCAAACTGAGTACGACGCGAAAAAATCTCGGTGATAAAGCGGTGCTGCGGTTGCTCGGAGGGCACGATCCACGCGTGGCCCGGAGTGAACGTTTTGCCATCGACCGTGAGCTCGGCACCGAGCGCGCGCACCTCGATGCGGTGGCGGCGGAGCAGGTCTAGCAGCGCCCAAGCGCGGGCGGGGTCGCCGTCGTCGCCGAACACGTGGGCCTTGACCGGGGACCGGCGGGCAAGATCGAGCGCCTCGCCGGTGAAATTCTTCTGCATGGTCAGCAGCTCGGGACGCAGGGCGACAGAGGCCTCGAGCGTGCTAAACGTGGTGATGACTTGATTGCGGATGGTAAAAGGAAACGTCAGCGGGCCGTTGACGCTTTCCTGGAGGTGGCCGCGGGAGCTGCCTTGCTCGAAGAGAATGCCCACGGTCCCGTGGACTTTGGGGAACGTGGAGCCTTTGCCGGGGTAGAAATCGTCAAAACCCTGGCCCGAGTAGTAGATCACGCCGCGAGCGTCGAGGGCGTTGGCGTGGTATTGGGCGATGCGCGTATTGAGATCGAGGACGACGCGCGGGATGAGCGGATTATTTCTGGTGGCGACGCCGGGTTGAAAAAAGAAGGTGCTGTTGGTGCCCATCTCGTGGTGGTCGGTGAGCACGGAAGGCCGCCAGCGGTGGAAGAGTTCGTTGCGGGCGCGGGCCTCGGGGTGGGTGAGGGGAAGCCAGTCGCGGTTGGGGTCGAAGCCGTAGTGATTGAGCCGGCCGCGGGGCCAAGTCTCATTGAGTTCACGGCTCTGGGGATCGCCGACGAGGACGCGGCCCTTGTTGCTGTTGACCCAATTTGCGAAGCGGTCCGAGCCGTCTGGGTTGCGCAGGGCTTCGAGGACGATGACGGCGTCGCGCAGTTGGGCGTCGATTTTTTCACCTTGGCCCGCGGCCAGGTGGTAGACCACGGCCGGCACGGCGTTCACGGCGCTGGGTTCGTTGCCGTGGATGCTGTAGCCCATGTTGATGACGACGGGCATTTTTGTGAGATCGAGGCCGGCGTGTTTGGCGGGGTCGAAGAGGGCGAGGTGATCGGTGCGGATCCGTTCAAGTTCGCGGTGGTTGGTGGGCGAAGTGATGAGGGCCACGACAAGCGGTTTGAACTCATGGGTGCGGCCGATGATCTCGATCTTCACGCGTCCGGGCGCGGCGGCGGCGACGGCGCGCAGGTAAGCCTCGATTTGGTCGGAGCGTAGATGCCAAGCTCCTAGGTTGAAACCGAAGAACTGCTCGGGCGTGGGCACGGCGGGATCGTAGGACGTGCCGCCGGGCAAGTAGTAACCGAGGGGTTCTCCGCCGAGGGCCGAAGGCTCGGCGGCACGCAGAGTCGGGAGAAAAAGCGCTAGAACAGTGCAGCAGGTCGTAAGCGTTAGAAAAAATGGGCGCATCAGAAGACGTTTTTCGGTGCACGCGATCGTGGCGAGAGGTTTTTTGGTTCGCTGGAGAGTCCACGTAAATTTCGCGACCGAAGTGGGCGATGCCCGGACTTGACGGTGCCGAGCGGCGGGCGGCACGCTGGGTCGATGCCACTGCCAAAATCGGGAGACTACCGGGACGATCCCCCGCGAATCATCAGGTCAAAACTTGGGGCAACGGAGGCTGAGGACGAAGCGCGAGTGGAGAGTGTGAGCGCGTTTACGCGGCGGGTGAAAACCATACTCGAAGGCGGCATCGGGTCGTCGTGGGTACGGGGCGAGGTCTCGAACGTTCGGGCGCAGGGCAGCGGCCATGTCTATTTTTCGCTGAAGGATGCGGGTGCGCAGGTGAGTGCAGTGTTGTTTCGCGGCGACGCGGCGCGGCAGACCGTCAAGTTGCGCGACGGCCAACAGGTCGTGGTCTACGGTGACGTGAGCGTCTACGAGGCGCGTGGACAGTATCAGCTCATCGTGCGGGTGGTTATCGAAGACGGGGTCGGTCGGCTGCAGCGGGAGTTTGAAGCGATGAAGGCGCGTTTGGCGGCCGAGGGATTGTTTGAAGCGGGGAGGAAGCGGATAGTGCCCTCGCTGCCGGCCTGCGTGGGCTTTGTGACCTCGCCGACGGGTGCTGCCGTGCAAGATTTCATAAGAATCATGGCCCGACGCGGCTGGCGTGGACGCTTGGTGGTGCTGCCAGCCAAAGTGCAGGGTGAAGGCGCCGCGGCGGAAATGGCGGAGACGCTTCGGCTCGCGCAGGATCTGGGGATTTTCGACTTGCTCGTGATCGGTCGCGGCGGCGGCAGTCTGGAGGATCTGTGGGCGTTCAACGAGGAGGTGCTGGTGCGGGCGGTGGCGGCGTGTGCGGTGCCGATCATCTCGGCCGTGGGGCACGAGATTGATTTTACGCTCTGTGATTTCGCGGCGGATGTGCGGGCGGAGACGCCGAGCGCGGCGGCGGAGTTGATCTCGAGTAAATTTGTCGAAGCGGCGGAGCGGGCGGAGCGGGCCGGTGAGGCGATGGATGATGCGCTCGATCGGGCGTTGGCCGAAGGTTTGGAGCGGCTCGACCACGCGCGCTCGCGGCTGCGCTTGCTGGCTCCGGCGGCGCAGATCGAGCAGGGCTATTTGCGGCTCGATGATCTGGGCAACCGGTTGACGGCGGCGCTAAAAGGGGCGGCGCAAGCGCGAATGCAGCAACTCGGCGAAGTGCGCGCGGCGTTGGCGCGGGTCTCACCGGAGTTTCGGGTTCAGACCGAGTCTCACCGGCTCCTCGCGCTTTGGAAGCGTTTGCAGGCGGCGAGCCCGGCCTCCGTGTTGAACCGGGGATTTGCCATTGTGCGCGACGAGGCGGGCCGGCCGTTGATGCGACGGGCGCAGGTAGACGCGGGGCAGAATCTGACGGCGGAGTTCGCGGACGGCGCCGTGAATGTTCGCTCGGAGTAGCGGGGCGGATTGGGCGCCGAATCCGACGATGATTTCGCTTGGTAGTCGCCCGGCTGTAATAATTATCAGCGCTCGGTTTTGACCGTGCATCTTCGTGCCGGCCGATACCCAACCCCTACCTATGAACTCAAGAATCCCGTCCCTTCGGGGCGCTCCTTTAGCGCGCGCCCTGTTTGTCGTGTTGAGCGCGACCGCGCTGCGAGCGCAGACGCAAAGTGCCGCCGGGGCTCGTCCCGCCGGCGAAGAAGTGATCACGCTCTCTGAATTTCAGGTCTCGACGACCGCCGACAAGGGCTACCGGGCCGGCAATTCGGTCTCGGCGACCCGCATTAATACGCCGATCAAGGATCTGCCTTTTGCGATCAGTGCGTTTACCCAGCAGTTCATCACGGACATCGGGGCGCGGGATCTTTTCGATGTGGTGCAATATGCTCCCGGTGTGACGAGTGCGGGCCGCGAGTTTAACGCCGGCAACGCCGTCTATGCGATCCGTGGCTTCGACCAGACCCCGCAGCGCAACGGCTTTGTGGGCGAGGGCTACGTGGACACGGTCAGCATCGAGCGCGTCGAGGTGGTCAAGGGGCCGTCCTCGGTGCTGTACGGCCAGGTCGCTCCCGGCGGCACGGTGAATTACATCACGAAACGTCCCGGCACGAAGGCCTCGACCAAGGTCAACGTGCAGGCCGGCACCGACAGCTTTTGGCGCACGTCGGTCGACGTGAATCAGCCCCTGGTGGGCGATAAAGTGCTCTTCCGTTTCAACGCCGCCTATGAAAACGGCTTCGAATACATCAAGCCGGGCGAGCAACGCACGGCGGTGTTCACTCCGGTCGTCACCTGGCGCATCACCGACCGAATCGCGCTCACCGTGGACTACAGTAATTTTTCCCGGCGCGAAACTCCGCCTTCCGCGCAGATCAAGCCCAACATCCAAGTTGTGGGCGTGCGGCCGGCGAACGGAATTCTCAGTGCGACCGGCGTGCTGATCAACCCGCTCGACAACAGCGATCCCGGCTTCCTGACCTACTATCCGTTGCCCCGGGATTTCAATTATCTCTCAAACAACGATAATCGCTTCTCCGACTATGAATCGATCAATGCGGAGCTGACCGCGAAGCTGACGGATCACTGGAGCGCCCGGGCCAACTTCAACTGGAATAAGCGCCGCGTCTCCCAGAAGCTGACGGGTCTTGGCGGCGTGAGCATCACCGTGCCGACGAGCTACTATCCGGCCGGGGCAACGTTGCCGATCTCGGCGGCCAATTACCTCATCGGGGCGCGGGCTTTCGCCGCGGACCTGTTGCAGAATCCGAATCTCGCTCTGCTGGCCCCCGAGGCTCAGCTCGGCCGACGCAAGCGGCTTCAGGAAAATTTCGGCCAAGGCAAAGCCTCGCAGGTCGAGCTGGCCGGCGACTACACCTTGGGCGGCGTGAAGGTGAAGCCCCTCGCCGGTGTGCTTTACAACGAGTCGCGCGGCTACAGCCGGCTCCGGTCCAGCACGACGGCAAATTTCTTTCCCGTCTGGGACATAAAGAATCCCGCGACTTGGGATCGTAACACGGACTTCGACGCGACGGCGCAGCCGTTGACGACGAACAACCGCGCCGTCACCCGCAACAGCGCCGGTTATGCGATCGTGAACACGAGTTTCTTCGAAGACCGTTTGAACGCCGTCGTCGGCGCACGTTATAACAAATCTTCGGGCTCCACGGATAACTTCCTCAACCCGGCCGGCAGTCTGGCCAAGGTCTCGACGAAGAAGACCACGCCCCAAGTCGGGCTTGGCTGGAAGGCCACCCGTGACGTGATGGTTTATGGTTCCTACAGCCAATCCTACGTGCTGAATGCGGCCGCGCTCACCCAGGCGAGCGTGCCGATCGGCCCGGCTTCGCCCACGACTTCCGAGGGCTACGAGCTCGGCGTGAAGACCGATTTCCTCAACGGCCGGATTTCTTCGACCGTCGCGGTTTTCCAGATCGAGCAGAAGGACCGCATTCTGAATTTCAATTCGTTCAACGCCCTAGGCGTGACGGTAATCAACAGCCTTCAGGGCACGCTCGACCGCAGCCGCGGCATCGAGGCCGAGGTCACCTGGTCACCGATGGATAACTGGCAAGTATACGCCAGCGGCGCGATGAACGACATCCGCGTCACCCAAGTCCCGAAGGGCGTCGAGGTATTCCTCGGCGCGCATCCGGAGGCGACCGTCAAGGCGCTCTTCAACCTTTGGACGCGCTACTCGTTCACTAGCGACGCACTCAAGGGCTGGTGGGTCGGCGGCGGCTTCAACCACACCGGAAAAAAGGCGCAGCGGACCAACAATCCGAAGCTATTCCTGCCGGCGGAGACGCTTTGGAATTCGGCGATCGGCTACGATTGGAAGCAAAATGGCCGGCCGATGAATCTCGCGCTGAACTGGCAGAACATGGAGGACATCGAATACTTCCCGGCCAACCAGCAGCGCGGTTTGCCCGGCCGCGCCGTGCTCTCGCTGACCACGAAATTCTAAAGGGGGCGGGATGGGCGACGGCCCCGTCCGATAGTTTGCAGGGCGGGGCGGGTCTTTGACCCGCCCTTTTTTGTGTCTACGCGCGACAACATCCGGAGCCATTTACGGGCGGCGCTCATGAGGGCGGGTCGGAGACCCTGCCCTACTTTTCGGTCGTGACGGCCCGGCGCTGGAATATTTTTGATTCGGTGCTATTCTCATTGAGACAATGAAATTCTCACTCGCTCTATCGCTCGCTGCGGTGGCCGTTGCCACCGGTTTCTCTTATGCCGCTATGAAAACGAATGCTTCCGAATCCACGGTGGTCCCCGCCAAAGACGCCCTCGACTGCAAGCCGGGCGAGGTTTCGGCGTGCGGGTTGCCGTCGAACGTCGTCATTGACCTAAGCAAGGCGAAGGTGCAACGCACCGATGCCGATTGGCGCGGTCGGCTCACGCCGATCCAGTTTCGGGTCGCGCGGCAGCAGGGCACCGAGCCGCCTTTCCAGAACGAGTATTGGAACCACCACGAGGACGGCGTCTATTTTTCCGTGTGCAGCGACACGCCGTTGTTCGATTCGAAGGATAAGTTCGACAGTGGGACGGGCTGGCCAAGTTTCACGAAGCCGATCGAGAAAGCGTTCGTCGGAGAGCATGTCGATACGAGCTACGGGATGCGGCGCGTCGAGGTCCACGTGACGGTAGACGGCGCGCATCTCGGCCACGTCTTTGAAGATGGCCCTCGAGCCAAAGGCGGGCTGCGCTACTGCATCAATAGCGCGTCGCTGCATTTCGTGCCGCGCAAAGCGTATGAGGCGTGGGTGGCGAAAAACCAAGCGGGCCCGGTGGCGGTAAAGTAAGGTCGGGTCAGAAACGGGAATGGGGTAGGGCGGTGTCTTTGACCCGCCCTTTCACGCGTGGGGCTAGGCGAGGGGGCGTTGCGTTCCGTGCGGCGCGCGGACGGCGGGTCGGAGACCCCGCCCTACTTCGGATTATAGCTTCGGAAACTTGACCCACTTCGCCCCGGCTTTGCCGCTCTTCACGGCGGTCTCAATGAAGGCCATGCCCGCCAGGCCGTCGTTGATCGTCGGGAAATCGTAGCCGGTCTTCGGGGCTTTGCGGCCGGCGATGGAATCGGCGATGGCCACGGCGGCGCTGCGGTAAACGTTCGCAAAGGCTTCAATAAAACCCTCGGGGTGCGCGAAGGGCGTGCGCGTCGCGCCCTGCGCAGCGGCCGAGACGTAGCTGTTGCCGCGACGGTAAACTTGCTGCGGGGCGTCGGCTTTTTTCCAGATGAGCTCGTTGGGGTTTTCCTGAAACCACTGGAGCGAGCCTTGGGTGCCGAAGACGCGGATGTTGAGGTTGTTTTCCTCGCCGCTCGAAATCTGCGAGGCAAAGAGGATGCCTTTCACGCCGCCGCTGAAGCGCACGAGGCAGTTGCCGTCGTCATCGAGGAGGCGGCCGGGGATGAAGGTCGAGAGCTCGGCGCAGATCGCCTCGACCTCGAGGCCGGTGATGTAACGGGCAAGGTTGTGCGCGTGGGTGCCGATGTCGCCCATGCAGTTGGAGACGCCGGAGACAGTTGGGTCCATGCGCCAGTTGGCGATTTTGCTCACGGTCTTGGCCTCGAGCGCGGTGATCGCGTAGCCCTGCGGATACTCGACGACGATCTTCATGAGCTGGCCGAGCTTGCCGCTGCGGACCCACTCGCGGGCTTCTTTCACCATCGGGTAACCGGTGTAGTTGTGAGTGAGCGCGAAGACCTTACCGGTCTTTTTGACGACGTCGCGGAGCTTGCGGCCCTCGGCGAGGGTGAAGCAGAGGGGCTTGTCGCAGACGACGTGGAAGCCGGCCTCGAGAGACGTCTTCGCGATGGGGGCGTGGGTGTTGTTCCGGGTGACGATCGAGACGAAGTCGATGCGCTGATCGGCGGGCAGTGCGGCCTCGGCCTTGGCCATATCCTGGTAGGTCGCGTAAACGCGGCTGGGGTCGAGGAAGAGGTCTTCGCCGGAGGCTTTGGATTTGGCGGGGTCGGAGGAGAAGCAGCCGGCGACGAGATCGATCTCGCCGTCGAGCCGTGCGGCCATGCGGTGGACGGCGCCGATGAAGGCGCCACGCCCGCCGCCGATCATACCCATGCGGAGTTTTCGGTTAAGTTTCATAGGAGAAAGCTGAGGGTCGTGAGTAGCAGAGTGCGTGAGCGAGCCGATGTTCGAACCACTCGCTTTCGCTCGCGGCTACGAGAAAAATCACAGCGCCACCGGCTTCCCCGTCGCCGCCGACTTGTAGGCGCCGTCGATGATTTTCATCAGCGCTAGGGCTTGGGCCGGGGTGTTGAGCGGTTTCTCGGTGCCTTCAAGCGTGCGGATGAAGTTCAGCGCGGAGCGGGCGCGGCCCATCGTCTCGTCGGGGGCGACCACGATGTCGCGGTTCACCTGGCGGCCATGTTCCAGCGTGTAGAGTTGGCAGTCGTCTTGCGCGGTGGAGTCGATGCCGTTGGTGCCGAAGAGGCGGCGGACCAGGCCGCCGGCTTTGGAGCCTTGGAACGTCACGGAGACTTCCTCGCGTTGGTTCATCTCGGCCCACGACACGGCGAAGTTCATCGATTGGCCGGTCTTGAATGTAATGAAGCCATGCGCGGCGGCCTCGACGTCGGTCGTGCCTTTTTCGACATCGGGGATGCCCCACGGGCCTTTGAACGCCTTGTTGTCGATGTGGTCGCGGTAGGTGCGCGCGAGGATGTGCGCGGGCTCGGGGTAGCCCATAAAGTGGAGCCCGAGGTCGATCATGTGGAGGAGGTCGATGAGCGGGCCGCCGCCGGAGAGCGCCTTGGTGGTGAACCAGCCGCCGAAGCCGGGGATGCCGGCGCGGCGGATCCATTTCGCCTGACAGGTGTTGATGGTGCCGACGGTGCCGGCGGCGATGTAGTCCATCATCGCGTAGCTCTCGGGGCGGGCGCGGTTGTTGAAATTAAACATCAGCGTCTTCTTCGCCTTCTCGGCGGTGGTCTTCATGACCGCCATTTCCTTGGCGCTGAGGGCGGGGGGCTTTTCGCAGAAAACGTGTTTGCCGGCTTTGAGCGCCTGGAGGGCGAGGGGGGCGTGGAATTTGTTGGGGACGATGATCGAGACGGCATCGAGCTCGGGCACGGCCTTGAGCATGGCGGTGACGTCGGTGAAGACGCGGCCGATCTGATGCTTGGCGGCAGCGCGGTCGGCGGCGGCTTGGTTGACGTCGCAGAGGGCGACGATGTTGGCACCGGCCTGGCGAAAGCCGCTGGCGTGATAGCCGGCCATGCCGCCGGCTCCGATGATGGCGATTTTTGTGCTCATAAAATTAGAAGGGAAAGGTGACGGAGAAAAACGGGTGTCCCACGGAACACACGGAATACACGGAAAGGAAAACGGGCTCCAATTCTTCCGTGTATTCCGTGTGTTCCGTGGGCCAAAAAGGTTTGGGGCTTTTTACTGGTTTTTCTTGTCGAACTGCGCGTCGAAGACGATCGCGCTCGAGGGGAAATCGACTTTGCGGACGAAGGCGGAGGCCTCGGTGGCGCCGTGGACGCGGTCCATGCGGCTATCTTCCCACTCAACGGAAAGCGGCCCGCGATAGCCCACGTCGTTGAGAGCGACGATGATCTCCTCGAAGTTGATGTCGCCGTGGCCGAGGGAGCGGAAGTCCCAGAAGCGACGGGCGTCGCCGAAGCTGACGTGACCGCCGAAGACGCCGACCGAGCCGTCGCCGTGGCCCCACCACACGTCCTTCATGTGCATATGGAAAATGCGCGGACCAAACGCGCGGATGAATTTTACGTAGTCCACGCCTTGGTAGCCGAGGTGGGACGGGTCGTAGTTGAAGCCGAAACGCTTATGACCCTTCACGGCGTCGATCGCGCGTTGGGAACTGGCGAGGTCGAAGGCGATTTCGGTGGGGTGAACCTCGAGCGCGAAATTCACGTTGGATTTCTCGAAGGCTTCGAGGATCGGGCCGAAGCGTTTGCCGAAGTCGGCGAAGCCGGCATCCCAGAAAGCCTGCGACGTGGGCGGGAAGGCGTAGATCGAGTGCCAGATGGAGGAGCCGGTGAAGCCGTTGACGACGGCGGGGAAGTCGTCGGTGCTTTGGCGGCCGGGCTTGGCGTCGAAGAAGGCGCGGGCGGCGCGACCGGCGGTGATCATCTTGCGGGCGGCGCGCTTGCGGACGCCTTCGGGATCACCGTCGCCCCAGACATCGGCCGGGAGAATCGATTGGTGGCGTTCGTCGATGCGGTCGCAGATCGCCTGGCCGACGAGGTGGCTGGAGATGGCGTAACAGGTGAGGCTGTGGTCCTTCAGCAGTGCCCATTTGTCGTGGACGTATTTTTTGGAACTGGCAGCGGCGTCGACGTCGAAGTGGTCGCCCCAGCAGGCGAGTTCGACGCCGTCGTAGCCCATTTCTTTAGCGAGCGGAGCGAGTTTTTCGAGGGGCAGATCAGCCCATTGGCCGGTGAAAAGCGTGACGGGACGTGGCATGTTTTTAGGAGGTTTTAAGGATTAAGGGGAAAGCATTAAGAGACACCAAAGGGGCGATTCAGGGGTGACGGGCGCGCGGGGGGCAAGCGGATTGTTTTTTGGGATTTTTTTTGGCACGGAAAGCGATTCGGGCTTCGCGCCGGCCGACGATTGGGCCAGTTTTGGAGGATGTTGCGGCGCGCATTTTCCAGTCTCGGTTGTCCGGAGTTCACTCTCGATGCGGCGTTCGCGTTGGCCGAAAAACACGAGCTCGACGGTTTCGAGCTGAGGGCGCTCGGGGGCACAATTGAACTGCCGGGGTATTTCGCGGCGCAGTTCGGTTCGCCTGCCGCGCTCGCGGAGAAACTGGGCGAAGCGGCGGGCAAAATCTTGGCGTTGGACACGTCGTTGAAGCTTATCGGCAGCACGCCGGCGGAGCGGGCAGGATTTTTGGAATTTCTACCGTGGGCCGAAGCGCTGGGGGTGCCGCGCCTGCGGGTTTTCGACGGAGGCCGCGGGCTCTCGGATGACGCTCTCGCCGAGGCCGCCGAGACGGTGCGCTGGTGGCAGGCGTTGCGGCGCGAGCGCGGGTGGCGGGCGGACCTGATGGTGGAGACGCACGATGCGCTGGCGAACGCGGCGGCGATCCGGCGGTTCGCGCTCGCGGCGCCCGGCTGCGCGGTGCTGTGGGATTCGCACCATACGTGGCTCAAGGGCGGCGAAGATCCGCTCGTGACGTGGCCCGCGATCCGCGAGCTCGTCGTGCACGTGCACGTGAAGGACAGCATCGACGTGCCGTCGGCGCGGCACGCGTGGACCTATGTGTTGCCTGGCGCGGGGCGTTTTCCGATTGCGCCGTTATTGGCGGCGTTGCGCGCCGATCTTTTTTCCGGCCCGGTGTCGCTGGAGTGGGAGCGCATGTGGCATCCCTACCTACCGCCGCTCGACGAGGCGCTGAGGACGGCGGCGGCGAACCGCTGGTGGTAGCGGTGGGGCGTGCTCGGCAGGGCGGGCGGCCCCGCTTTCCCGAAACTGCGTCGGCGTCAGGCCCACGCACCGCACAAAAGCGCGGGCGAAGACCGTGCCGCTGCGATAGCCGACTTGGGCGGCAATGGTCTCGAGTTTGCCGTCGGAGTTTTCGAGCAATTCCTTGGCGCGCTGGATGCGCATGTAGGTCACTTGCTCCATCGGCGTGCGGCCCAGTTCGCGGCGGCAGATGCGGCGGAGGTGCTCGGCGCTCACGCCGCAACGGGCGGCGAGTGAGTCCAGTTTCCAACCGGTCGCGAGTTCGCGCACGACCGTCTCCCAGAGCTCGCCGATGCGGGAGCCGACGAGCCACGGGCGGGCGCTGCGCCGCGTGAGACCGTGCACCAGGCATACCCAATGGTGGACTTGAGCCGGGTCGCGGTCGCCTGACCACTCGTCGCGGAGGCCGGCGAGAGCGCGGCCGAGTTCGAACGCGCCCTGTTTGACCAGCAACGGGGACGCGGCGCCGACCAACGGCTTGAGCCAAGAAGGTTCTTCATAACGCACCCAGGCGAATTCCCACCGGCAGCCCGGCCCGGCGTGAAACGCGTTGAGCACGCGCGGGGGCGCCATGCAGAGCGAACCGGCGGTCACCCGCGCCCATTTTCCTTCCAGGAGCACCCGGCCCTCGCCGGCCAACGTGGCGAGAAAAAAACTGCCCGACGGCGCGAGTCGCACGCGGCGGTAAGGCGCGTGAACGGTGTCGAGACCGAGCCAAGCGATGCGGTGGGTCTTCAACTCCGGGCACTGCCTCACGTCGACCGCCCAACGCCGGGTGCGAGGCCCGTCGACGGTGGTTTCTTTAAATGGAGGCGAGGGCGGTTGATCCACGGTGGCAGACTCAAGCGCCAAGTTGGGGCGCGATGCACGTCAAAATCCGAAGTGGAAATTCGTCACCCGAAGGTGTGTGCTCGGCGCTTTACCTTCCCCGTCGGAAGGGCAGTTTGAGGGCTTCTCATTCTGCCGTCGAATCCCGGCGCTGCACTTACTTGTCTTTCACCTCATCTCTCATGCCCAATCCCTGGACCGGAAAAGGAAACCCTTACACGCGCGAGGAAGTGCGCGAACGCCTCCGCGCCACGCTCGCCAAAGGTGACGCCATTATCGCTGCCGGTGCCGGGACCGGCATCAGCGCCAAATTCATCGAGAAAGGTGGAGCGGATTTGATTATCATCTATAACAGCGGCCGTTTTCGGATGATGGGCCACGGTTCGACGGCCGGGATGATGGCCTACGGCGACGCCAACGCGATTGCCATGGAGATCGGCGAATACGAGGTGCTGCCCGTGGTCGAGGAGTGTCCCGTCATTTGCGGCGTTCACGCCACCGATCCGCGTCGCCGCATGTGGCACTGGCTCGGCCAGGTCAAAGAAATGGGTTTCTCCGGCGTGAATAATTTTCCCACGCACACCATCGTCGACGGCCATTTCCGCGGCGTGCTCGAAGAGACCGGCATGAGCGTGAAAAAAGAATACGAGATGATCGCCCTCGCGCGGCGGATGGACTTGTTCTCGGTCGTTTACGTGGGCTCGCCCGAGGAAGCCATCGAGATGGCCAAGGCCGGGGCCGATGCGATCATCGCGCACGTCGGCACCACCGTCGGCGGGAGCATCGGCGTGAAAAACGCCCTCGTGAGTTGGGATCACACGATCAAGACCACCCAGGACATCATCGACGCCGCCTCCACGATTCGGAAGGACATCTTCTTCCTTTGTCACGGCGGCCCGATCAATACGCCCGAAGACGCCGCCCGCGTCATGGCCGCGACCGCTTGCGACGGCTTCGTCGGCGCGAGTAGCCTTGAGCGCATGGGCGTCGAGGAGTCGCTCACCAATCTCACGCGCAAATTCAAAGCCCTGAAACGCAGCCCGAAGTAGGGCAGGGTCTCCGACCCGCCCTCCGCGCCCCTCGATCATCCCAGGGCGGGTCAAAGACGCCGCCCTACTTTCAACCCCGCATCCGCACCGCTCCATGACTCCCGACGACCGCCGCTTTGTTCAAATCGCCAACGCCCTGCGCGAGCCCAACGCTTGGACCAACAACGAGTGGCTTTGCCGCCCCGATCTGGTCGCCGCCGAAAAACTTCTGCTGGTGCGCGCCAACATGGAGCCGATGCACTGCCACCCGTTTCACTACCACCCACACCGCGAGGAAATCATCTACTTGCTTTACGGTCGGGCCGAGCAATGGGTGGGCACCGAACACCGCATTCTCAGCGCCGGTGAGATGGCGCACATCCCAGCCGGCACGATCCACGCGACCTACAACCCCCACGCCGAGCCCCTCGTTTTCCTCGCGATCCTTTCGCCCGCCAAGCTCCCCGCCGAATTGGCGATCGTCCCCGATCCCTTTGACGTTTCCACCCAAGAGCCTTGGGCCAGTCTCCGCGACAATCTCCCTGCCTGCAAAACCCGCTTCTGAGCTTCTTTTCCCAACCCCCCAATTCTTTACCCTGCTAATCAGCGCTAATCCTCGCGAATTTCAGAAAGGCCGTTGCGCCTCAGAGTCTCGATTCGCCGATCAGGCGAATCTTCCGAGATCGAAAAATTAGCGAAGATTAGCGGTTAAAAAACTCTCCATGAAACACCCCCTCGCCTTCGCCCTCCTCGTCGTCCTCGCTGTATCCGCTCCCTTCTCCTCCCTCGCGGCCATCGCCGCGGTTGAGTCGCCTCTCCGCATCTTCATCCGTTCGGGCCCGAAAACCCACGGCCCCGGCGCCCACGACCACCCGCGCTTTCTCGCCGAGTGGGCCCCGCTGCTCAACGCCCGGGGCGCTGTCGCCTCCGGTGGAAATACTTTCCCCACCGCCGAGCAACTCGCCGCGACCGACGTGCTCATTCTCCACGCGCCCAATGCCGGCGATATCGCCGCGGCCGACCGCGCGAATCTCGACGCCTTCGTCGCCCGCGGCGGCGGTCTTGTTGTGATTCACGCGGCGGCGGTTTCAAAAGACACCGATTGGTTCAAGTCCATCATCGGCGGCTCGTGGCGTCAGGGCACCACCAAGTTCCTCGAGGCCCCGATGCACCTCTACTTTGTCGACCGCGCGCATCCGATCACCCGCGACGCCTCCAACTGGCAGATGGACGACGAGATTTACTACGATCTGGACATTTCGCCCGACGCCCACGTCCTCGCGACCGCCTATACGCCCAAGGCGATCGATACCGGCGGCAAGGGCAACAAGGAGGCCCAAGCCCGCGCCGCCGAAGCCGTCGCGAAGCGCAAAGGCGTCAACATCTACGACCACCAGCCGCAGCTCTGGACCTACGAGCGCACCGTCGCTGGCGGCACCAAACCCTACCGCGCCTTCGTCTCAATCCCCGGTCACATCTACGAGAACTTCAACCGCGCCAACTACCGCGCCATTCTCCTGCGCGGTATCGCCTGGGCCGGCCAGCGCGCGAACCCCGACGAGTTTTGCCTCTCTGCCGAGCTCGGCGACACGCTCCGTTATCCCGCGGGCGGCCCGACTCATCCGGCGAAAGCCGCCGCGAAGATCGAGGTTCACCCCGAGTTCAACCTGTCCCTCGCCGCCGCCGAGCCGCTTATCAACAAAGTCATGAATCTCGACTGGGATGAGCGCGGCCGCCTCTGGGTTTGCGAAACTCCGGAGTATCCCAACGGCCGCCGCGTCCCCAACGCCCCCGCGCGTTGGCAAGATAGCGGCTCGCTCAAACCCTTCGTCACCGAGCGCGAGCCCGATGACCGCATTTCTATCCTCACCGACACCGATGGCGACGGCGTCATGGACACGAAGAAAATCTTCGCCGACAAACTCGAGCTCGTCACGAGCTTCGTCCTTTACCGCCGTGGCGTGATCGCCGCCACCGCGCCCGACATCTGGTATCTCGAAGACACCGACGGCGACGACGTCGCCGACAAACGCACCAAACTCTACACCGGCCTCGGGATTAATGACACCCATGCCGTGATCAATAATCTCCGTTGGAGCCGCGACGGCTGGATCTACGCCACGCACGGTTACTCCCGGGGCGAGGTCACCGGGGCCGACGGCAAAACGAAAATGGGACCCATCACTTCCGGCGTCGTGCGCTTCCGGCCCGACGGCTCGGCCTTCGAGCAATACAGCAGCCGCAACGGCAACACCTGGGGCCTCGATCTTACGTGGGACGGCCAAGTCTTTTGGACCCAGCCCACGAGCGGTACCGTGTTTTTCCACACCGTGTTGCCCGAGGCGATTCTGGCGAAGGGCAAGATCCCCGGCACCACCTCGTGGAAGGGCTTGATCACGAATCAGAGCACGTTTCCCGCAATGACTTGGCCAGAGCAGGCTTATTCGCAGATCGACCAAGTCGGCCGCTTCACCGCCGCCGCCGGTTGCGCGATTTACGAGGGCGGCGCTTGGCCCGCGCCGTGGAACTACAGCTACTTCACCGGCGAGCCCACGCTCAACATCGTCCACCACCAATTCGTCCGTCGCGATGGCGTGAGCTACGATGTCGCCAAAGAAAAAGGCCGCGAGCAGACCGAGTTTATCCGTAGCACCGATCTCTGGTTCCGGCCGATCGAGACCCGCGTCGGCCCCGACGGCGCGCTCTACGTGGTCGATTTCTACAACCAAGCCGTGATCCACAATGACACCCGCGGCCCGCTCCACGGCCCCGCCAACGCCGCCGTTCGCCCCGACCGCGACCACTATTTTTCTCGCATCTGGCGCGTGCAGCACAAAGCCGCGGTCGCCCTTCCTGCCGTCACGCTTAACCGCAATGATCTCACCGGTCTGCTCCGCGCCATCGAGACGAGCCCGAACAACCACATCAAAAAAACCGCCCTGCGCCTCGCGCAGGAAAACTTCCCCGCCGCCCCGCAACTCGCCGCGCTCTCGCGCCCGATGGGCAGTCCCGCCCTTGCGCGCTACGAAGCCGCCCGCGCCGCGACTACCGCTGCCGCTCGCGCCGCGATTCTCGCGGAGTTCGCCGCGGCCACCGATGACTGGACCCGCTCCGCCCTGATCGCCGGCGCGAAAGAAAACTCCACCGAATTCATCGCTGCCGCGCTGGTCCCGGGAGTTTCCGGTTCACTTGCTCCCTTCGTCGCGGCCCTCGCGCCCGCTGTGCCGCCGGCCGCCGCCGCTCGCCTCATCCAAGCCGCCGCCGCGGCCCCGGGCCCGCTCGCCTCGGCGCTCCTGCGCGGCCTCGTCGAACTGGCGGACAAGATCCCCGCGCTCGACGCCGCGACCTCGGCCGCGTTGCAAAAAATGATTGATGCGCCCGATACGGTCGCGCCCGCCCTATTGTTGGCCGCCAAGACCGACAAATCCGGTGCGCTCGCCGCGTCCATGCAAAAAGCTGTGAGTCGTCTCCTCGCCGATTTCTCATCGGCTGGCGTGGCCCCCGCCCGGCGCGCCGAGATCGCGCTTTCATTGCTCGCCCTGCCTTCGCACCGCGCCGATGCCCTCGCCAAAATCGGCGCACTGCTCGCCGACTCCGCGACCCCCGAGCCGATCAAGAAGAGCCTGTTGGCCACCGTCGGTGATTTGCCCGCCGAGGAATCGGCCGAGGTGCTCATCGCGGCTTTCGTGCAATCGAAGTCGCCGCTGGTGTTCGATCAGATTTTGAAAAATCCGATTTCGGCCCGCGCGCTCATCGCGGCCGTGAAGGAAAACCGCATCAGTGCCGCCGCGTTTGGCCCCGGCGACATTGCCCGCTTGCGCACGCACCCCAACACCCGCGTTGTCCGCGAGGCCGGCGAGGTCTTCGCCGCGGTCAATCCCCCGAATCCGCAAAAGGACGAGCTCATCGCGAAGCTTTTGCCCGAAGTTCAGTTGCCCGGCAACCCGGCCGCCGGCCGCATGGTTTTCGCCGCCGCCTGCGCGATCTGTCACAAACTCGGCGACGTCGGCCTGCGCGACGTTGGCCCGCCCCTCGCCGGCATCGGTTCGCATCCGACCGCCGAATTGCTCGCCCACATCGTCGATCCCAACCGCCAGGTGGAGCCCAACTATTGGCAGTGGAACATTACCAACAAGAAGGGCGACGTCGCCGCCGGCGTGATCGTCAACGAAAACGCCGCCAGCATCACGCTGCGCAATCAGGGCGGCGACACCGAGATCAAGCTCGCCGATATTGCCACGCGGGAAAACACCCGCCGCTCGCTCATGCCCGAAGGCTTCGAAGGCCTCGGCGCCACCGGCCTCCGCGACCTCATCGCCTACCTTGTCGTTAATTCCAAACCCACGACCGCGGTGGCACCGGCCGCTCCCGCCGCCGCGGTTCCTGCCACGGTTATCGCCGACGCCACCCCGAAGTCCGGCGGCAAAGGCGACTTCCCACTGCCCGAGCCCACGCCGATCGTTTGGGAACCCGGCAAGACGCGCGTCCTCATCATCAGCGGTGGCAGTTCACACAAGTTCTCCGAGTATTTCGGTGCGATGGACGGCGCCACGCTCCGCGCCGCCGGTTTTTCGGTGAACTACACCGAAGACCGCGACCACGCCGCTGCCGAACTCGCGGGCGCCGATGTCGCCCTCATCAGCGTGAACCGAAAATTCTTCGATACGCCCGAGTATCGCAAAGCGCTCCTCGCCTTCGCCGCCGCCGGCAAAGGCATCGTGATGCATCACCCCGGCACGTGGTATGGCTTCGCCGATTGGCCCGAGCTTAACGCCCAGATCGTCGGCGGCGGTGCCCGCGGCCACGACAAGATCGCCAAATATTCCGTCAACGCGCTCAAGCCCGCGCATCCGATCATGCAAGGCGTGCCCACCGGTTTCGAAGTCGAAGACGAACTCTATTACATCAACGCCGAGCTCGAGAAAATTCCGCCCGGCACTTCGCCGATCGAAGTGCTCGCCGAGACTTCGCCCTCGGTGAAATTCAAAGCTCCGCATCCGGCCGTGTGGATCACGTCGCATCCGCAAGCGCGCATCGTGGGCCTCACCATCGGTCACGACGGCCGCGTCCACGACCTGCCCGCTTTCAAGACTCTGCTCACGAACGCTGTGAAATGGGCCTCCGGAAAGTAGGGCAGGGTCTCCGACCCGCCCTCTCCGAAACCTAGCGCCAACGAAACTCCTGCAAGGGCGGGTCAGAGACCCTGCCCTACTTCAACCCATGCCCACCATCGCAGTCCTCGGCACCCTTGACAGCAAAGGCCCCGAACACGCCTTCGTTGCCGCCGCGCTTCGTCGTGCGGGCCACACCCCGCTCCTGATCGACGTTGGCAGTCTCGACGCTCCGTCGATCACACCCGACATCACTCGCGCTGAAGTCCTCGCCGCGCTCAACGCGCCTGACACCGCGGCGATTCTCGCGCGCCGCGACCGCGGCGAATGCGTCGCGCTGATGGGTCGCGCCGCCGCCGCGCTCGTCACGAGTCTGCACTCGGCCGGTCGTATCCACGGCATCATTTCACTCGGCGGCGGTGGCGGCACCGCCATCGCGACGGCGGCCATGCGGGCGTTGCCCATCGGCTTTCCCAAGCTAATGGTCTCGACGCTCGCGAGCGG
>NSIG01000062.1 GCA_002737275.1 Opitutia bacterium | reverse complement strand
TTTCGATGTAGGCGAGATCTTTGCCTTTGCCGAGCTTCGACGAGTTGTCGTCATCGTTGTTGTAGACCGTGGTCACTCCGGTCTTGAAGTCTTTGTCGTCCGAAACCTGAACCACGACGTCGTGATAGACGCGGGCTTGGGAGTGGAAGTGCCAGAGGGCAATCGCGGCTACCTTAACTTTAGCCCCGAGGTCGATTTGGACCCATTGGGGTGTTGGCCCAAGCTCGACGTAAGTGCCATCCGTGCCCGACTTGTCACCGTCCGTGAGGTAGGAAAGTTCGCCGATTACCGGCAGAGAGTCGCTGCTGGTGACAGCTTTGCCTTTGGACAGATTCGCCGTCCCAGCCGGAACCATGAGATCGGGACGTTTTCCGGCGCGAGGGGCTTCGAGGTTAGGCAAAGAAATCGGACGGGGCGTGCCGGCAAAGAGCGGTTTGGGCAATTCCAACTGCAGTGGAACCGGGGCTTGCGCTTGGGCGCCGGCGGTCAGCACAGCAGCAGCGAGGACGAGGGACAGATTTTTGAGGATCATAGGTAGAATGAAAATTAAGGAATAAAATTAAGCTATGAAATCTTCCGGCTTAAACCTGAGGGTCTTTTGAGCGGCGATCGCTTCATTGATTTTCAACACGGTAACCGCAGTGGCGAAGGCCGACTCGCCCGGACAGGAAAGCGGAGTGCCCTTGCGAACCGCATCCACGAAATTCTCAAGGTGAGGTTGGTGAATGGCTTTGTCCAGAGTCACGGGGATGTCCCAAGCCGAAAGAGCCGCCGTTTCACGGACATCGACTCCGGCCGATTTAGAGGGACCGGCGAGTTTTTTGACTCCGACCTTTTCCCAAGGTTTCACGGCGGCAGGGGCGCCCTCACCCGACAACGGGCTGGCCACGATCCCTTTCGCCACCCATTGATCCCACTCCGGGGCGCGGGCCTCCCGATAGAGTTTGGTGTATTTCGGGTTCTCGGAAAGTTTGAGTGCCCCCTCGTCTCCCATGAAATATTCATGGTAACCGCCGCCGGCACTTGTCGTAGTCAGAACTTGATAGGAGGCTCGGACCATTCCGTCTTCGGTGGGAAACTCAAAAATAGCGATGGCGTTGTCGAACCACTCGTGGGTTTTGTAATAATCGGTCCCGCCACTGGCCATGCAAGAACTGGGGTTGGAGCCGAGCATCCAATTATACATGTCGATCTGGTGGGCACCAAGGTCGGACATCGGTCCACCTGCATAGCGCTTAAACCACCGCCAATTGCGGAACTCGTGCATGTTGGCGTAGCCATATTTGCCGAGTTTAGCCTCAACGATGACTTGGTTGGCGGGATAACCGTAGTCATCGCTCACCGCGCGGTGCCACTGGCCGGAAATATTCGTGACCCGGCCCAGCAAGCGGTCGCCATTAAGAATCCGATCACGCGCGTGCTGATAACGCGGATTACTGCGGCGTTGGTGGCCGAGTTGGAGCAGTTTTTTGGTTTCCCGGGCCGTGACCACCATCGAGCGAGCGCCTTCGACTGTATTGGACATCAACTTCTCGCAATAAACGTGTTTTCCCGCTCGCAGCGCAGCATTGGTATGCTCCGCATGCAGGAAGTCCGGAGTCGCGATAATGACCGCATCGATGTCGCCGACCGATGAGAGCATCTCGCGATAGTCCTCAAACGGCCGAGCTTCGTGGCCAAATTTTTTCAAGAGGCGCTCCGTGCGCGTGAGGTTGTAGGGCCAGATGTCGCAGACGGCCTTGAAACGCACTCCAGGGATAGGCAGGGCGGCGTTGGTGAGGATCCGGCCCTGTTCGCCACAGCCGATCAGAGCGACATTTAGCTGATCGGCTTTGGCGGCACCGTCTGCACCGCGCGCTACGTAAGGCGCCGCAGCCAGAAAAGCACCGAGCTTGGCTCCGGTGCTGATAAAATCACGACGAGAAACAGGAGAGGAATTAACGTCAGACATGGCGGAAGGTGGTAAAAGATCGGGTGGCAATTAATCGCGGGTCACCGCGAACCGGTTGTATTGAACAAGCAGCAAGGCTCCGACGGTCAGGACGACGTGCATGCCAAGCCAGGCGACGCCCTCCGCTTCTTGCACAACCATCAAGCCAAAAGAAAGGGCGACGTAGAGCAATCCGTGCGCAGCAAGGGTGAGACGTGTTTTGATTCCGAGCAGCAAGGTTAGTCCAAACACGAGCAGAAGATAACCGATACTAAACGCAAAGAGCTTGGTCGACCAAAGAGGCAAGAAGGACGCGCCCGCGATGCCGGTCGCCATCCGCCCCATATTTTCGTAATAAGAGGAAAAGGAGTATGAACCCTTGCTTTCAAATTTTTCCAAACCGGCGAAAAGTGCGCGTAGGCCTAGCCAAAGGCGCAAGATAAGAAAAGCGTAGCCGTATTCGGTGCGTGGGGAGGACGATTGTTCGTTCATGAGAGGTAAATGAGGAGTAACGCTAGCACGTTTGAGTCGGAAAAAAGATTTGGCAAGTCGCGGCGGTTCGATGCCGAAAAAAAGACAAAAGACGAGGATGCGGAATCGAAACAATAGTTCGACCCTCTGGGTAAACCCGGAACTCACCCCGAATAACTGGCGGAGAGGGAGGGATTCGAACCCCCGGTTCCCTTTCGAGAACACCTGATTTCGAGTCAGGCGCGTTAGACCACTCTGCCACCTCTCCGGCGCAAGAATTTGAAAACGTAGGTCGTGACGCTGAAAACGGAAGCCGAAAATACGCCCCTTGCCCGACTATATATTTTCATCCTGCTGCGCCTCCAGCGGCGGCCGATTGGCCGGTAGGTGATGAGGCAAAACCAAGTAATAATTCATCAACCACCAACTCCGTGACGACCGGTAAAACAGCGCGGGAAAAAGAATAGATCCGACGCCAGCCAACACGATGGCCGCCGTCAGTCCGATCACGTCGAAATAAGCGAGCAGCATGACGGGGACCAAGAATACCACCAGGGTCACTCCGTAATTTAACGACATGGAACCAAGGAAAAACCCCTCGTCGTTCGCCCGCTCGATTTTCAAACCGCAGGCGGGACAGTCTTTGTTCACTTCAAAGAGTTTTCCGGCCTTGAAAAGCGTGCGTCCGCCGCAGTTGGGGCAGCAGTGGGTGAGACCTCGGACGACGATCTGGGATCGGGAGACGTGCATTCGGTCATCACTGCTTCGATTTGCCCAAGTTGCAATCGCCCACATGGCGCCGAGCACACGCGGCCACGATACCGTCGGCAGACTCCGTCCTGTTCGGCCACAAAAAAGCCGCTCCCGGCAGGGAGCGGCTCATGTAATAACGCAGCGAACTTAGGCGCCGAGCTGGTAACGCGTAAAACGCCGCACAACGATATTCTCTCCCGTCTTGGCGATTTGAGCAGTCAAGAGCTCCTTGATGGATTTGTCGTTTTGTTTTACGAACGGCTGATCGAGCAGACAAATGGTCGAATAAAAACTCTCCAGTTTTCCCTCCACAATTTTTTGCACCACAGCCGGTGGTTTGCCGGCAACCGCCGCGCCTGCGATCTCACGCTCCTTGGCCAAATCAGCCTCCGGAACCTGGTCTCGCGAAACGTAAAGCGGATTTGCCGCAGCGATCTGCAAACACAAATCTCGCACGAACGACTTGAAGTCATCATTCCGGGCCACGAAGTCTGTTTCGCAATTGATCTCGATCAATACACCAACTTTTCCACCGAGGTGGATGTAGCTCTCAATCAGACCTTCCTTCGTTGTGCGCGAAGACAACTTGTCCAGTTTACTGCCAAGCTTCTTGCGAAGAATCGTCGTCGCGTCGGCGACACTGCCATTGGCTTCGGTGAGGGCTTTCTTGCAATCAAGGAGACCGGCGCCGGTGGCGCCGCGGAGCTCGTTGACCATTTGGGCTGTGATGATGGTGCTCATTTCTGAAAGGTTTGAATGCTGAAAGTTATTCGGCTTTCACGGCGGCCTTTTTCACCCGGACGATCTTCTTGGCAACGGTCGGCTCGGCCTCGCCTTCGACGGCAGCCGCAACCCCCGGAGGCAACTCGATCTTCGCGAGATCGATTTGGTCGGCGGTGATCGCCGCCGCTTGGGCCGCAGCCTGAGCGGCTGCACCGCGATCGGCGCGGCGGGAGTCACGCTGGGCCAAACCGCTCTGAATCGCAGCGACTACGGCGTCCACGATGATCCGAATGGACTTAACCGCATCGTCGTTACCGGGGATCGGGTGCGAAACCGTCGCAGGATCGGAATTCGTGTCGACCAACCCGATGCAGGGGATACCGGCGCGTTCAGCTTCCGCGACCGCGATCGCCTCATGATTCACATCGATGACGAACATCGAATTCGGCAGGCCGGGCATATCAACGATACCGCTGAAATTTTTCTGCATGCGGACCATCTCGCGTTTGATCGCGGACTCTTCCTTACGGGAGAATTTGGACAACTCGCCGTTCGTCTCCATCGCTTGGTATTTCTTAAACTTTGCGATGGATTTTTTGACCGTCTCGTAATTCGTCAACGTCCCACCAAGCCAGCGATCGACGCAAAAAGGCATGTTGGTCGCAGCGGCTGCCTCGCGGATGATTTCCTTCGCTTGGCGCTTGGTGCCCACCAAGAGCACGTTACCGCCGTTGGCCACGGTGTTTTCCAAAAACGCGACCGAATGTTCGAGGGCCGCATGGGTTTTAGCTAAATCGATGATGCTGATACCTTGACGATGATCGAAGACGAAGGGCTTCGAACGCGGATTCCAGCGTTTGGTTTGGTGTCCGAAGTGGACGCCAGCGTCTAAGAGGTCTTTTGGTGTGATGCTGATGCTCATATGATCTATGTATCTACGTTACACAGGTCGACCGATGGGCCGCCTTGCGATCGTTGGATGGTTATTGGATTGTTTTTTGTCCGGGTTGTGAACTGACAGAGTGTAGAAAACAGCGAACCCAGTTTGCTCTGGCAAGTGCGAATTACCGGATGGTTTGCCCGCATCGACCGCATCTTGAACGCTGCCGACAAGCCGATATCCAGCCGGTCACCTCGACCGAGTTTGGTTTCATCGTCGTGGGGTGACGCGGTGCGTATCTTCCTGGGAACAACCGACTGATATAGTGATAGATTGGCCCGGTTGCGCGGTCACCCCGTTCGCTCCGTCGTCCTGCACCGATGTTCCCGGCTGCAATCCGCCGAATTTGGCTCATCGCCGATTACGTTTGCCGCCGCAGCTTTCTAGCAATCTGGAATAGTTCTAATTATTGGTTGCGCCTTAGAATCATTCCAATTTGTTGTACTTTCCTCAAAAAAATGTCCACCCAAGCCAACAACGCCCTCCACCCCACCGGGCTCGCGCAAAAACTCGCGGACAGCGGTCTGCGCTCCACTCCGCAACGTGAACTGGTTTATGAAGTTTTGCTCACTAAGCGCGACCACCCCACCGCCGATGAGGTCTTTGCCCGCGTGAAACCCGAACTCCCCGGTATCTCGCTCGCGACCGTCTACAACTGCCTCGAAACCCTCGTGCAGTGCGACCTCGTTCGAGCCGTCAATTTCGAGCGGGAACCGACTAGGTATTGCCCGAATTTGCGTCCGCACGCCCATTTCCACGACGAAGCAACCGGCCGAACCCACGACATCGACCTGCCTCCCGTTCTGTTTGCCAAGTTGAAAGCCGAACTTCCGGCAGGCTTCGACGCCAACGCCGTTGAGATCACTTTCCGCGGGAAGGCCAAGACCTCCTCAAACTGATTTCCCTCACCTTTTTTCCACCTCTCTCGTCCCGTATTCTTCCTTTTCCATGAGCCAACTTGAAATCAAAGACCTCCATGTTTCCATCGGTGAAAAACCAATCGTTAAGGGCCTGACCCTCACGATTCACAGTGGTGAGGTTCACGCCATCATGGGGCCCAACGGCACCGGCAAGTCCACGCTCTCCAAAGCCATCGCCGGGCATCCCGACTACACCATCACGTCCGGCGACGTTCTCCTCGACGGTGCCTCAATTCTCGGCCAGGAAGCCGACGAACGCGCCCGCGCCGGCATCTTTCTAGCCTTCCAATACCCGAGCGAAATTCCCGGCGTCTCCATCGCCAATTTCCTCCGCGCCGCGCAGCAAGCCCGGATGGCCGAGGGAGAAGAACTCGACGCCTCAGCTTATTATAAGCGCCTCTACTCAAAAATGGACCTACTTAAGATCGACCGGAAGTTCACCTCCCGCTCGGTCAACGACGGCTTCTCCGGTGGCGAAAAGAAACGCTGCGAGATTCTGCAAATGGCCATGCTCGAACCAAAATTCGCGCTGATGGACGAGACTGATTCCGGTCTCGATATCGACGCCCTCCGCATCGTCGCTGATGGCGTGAACACTATGCGCGGCCCCAATCTCGGCGTTCTCCTGATCACCCACTACCAACGCCTCCTCGACCACATCGTCCCCGACCACGTCCACGTCATGTATGACGGCCGAATCGTGAAATCCGGCGATAAATCGCTCGCCTTGGAACTCGAGGCCAAAGGCTACGATTGGATTAAAAAAGAACTAGCGGCCTCCGCCGCTTAAGCACCGCACCCTTTCAAGCCTTCCTTCCATGAGCTCACTTTCCGACTTCACCACCCTCTCTCCGCCCGTCCACGACGAAGCAACGACCGTCGACCATCCCGCTGTGGGCATCGATCAAACCGCCGGCAATTTTTCCTACAAGGTCGACTACGCCTTCGACGCGGGCACAGGCCTCAGCGAAGACACGATCCGCTACATCAGCTCGGTCAAAAAGGAAGCACCGTGGATCCTCGAGTTTCGTCTCGCCGCTCTAAAGAAGTTCCTCGCGATGCCCATGCCAACGCATTGGGCCACCAAGGACCTCGAGAACATCGATTTTCAAAAAATCCGCTACTATCTCTCACAGGGCCAAAAGCCGAAACGCACTTGGGACGAGGTTCCCGACGACATCAAAAAGACGTTTGAGCGCCTCGGTATTCCCGAGCAGGAGCGGAAGTTCCTCGCTGGCGTCGAGGCCCAATTCGACAGCGAGGCCGCTTACTCCAACATCAAGGACGTCGTCGCCAAGCAGGGCGTGATTTTCGTCAACTCCACCGAAGGCCTCCGCGAGCACACCGCGCTGTTTAAGAAATTCTTCGGCAAGGTCATCCCCACCGGTGACAACAAATTCTCCGCACTAAACAGCGCCGTGTTCTCCGGCGGCTCCTTCATTTACGTGCCCAAAGGCGTGAAAGTCGCCCAGCCCCTCCAAGCTTATTTCCGTATCAACGCCGAAAACTTCGGCCAGTTCGAGCGCACCCTCATCATCGCCGACGAGGGCGCCGAGGTGACCTACATGGAAGGTTGCACGGCGCCAAAGTTCTCCACCTCGACGCTGCACAGCGCCGTTGTCGAACTTGTCGCTTTAAAGGGCGCCAAGATTCAATATATCACCGTCCAAAATTGGGCCAACAACGTCTTCAATCTCGTCACCAAGCGCGGCGTCGCCCACGAGGACGCCGAAATCAAGTGGATCGACTGCAACATCGGCAGCCGGCTCACCATGAAATATCCCGGCGTGGTCCTCAAGGGTGAGCGGGCCCGCGGCGAGGTCATCTCCATCGCCCTCGCCAACGACGGCCAGCATCAGGACACCGGCGCGAAAATGATCCACGCCGCTAACAACACGACGTCAAACATCGTCGCCAAATCCATCTCCGTCGGCCAAGGCCGCAGCACCTATCGCGGCGTCGTCCACATCCCCAAGCACCTCAAGGGCTGCAAAAACAACACCGAGTGCGACGCCCTCCTGATCAACACCAACAGCCGCACCGACACGTATCCCGCCATCACCGTGCGAGGCGACAAAAACTCCACGCAGCACGAGGCCTCGGTTTCCAAAGTCTCGGAAGACATGATTTTCTACATGCAGCAACGCGGCCTCACCGAAGCGCAGGCGATGAGCCTCGCCGTGAACGGCTTCATCAACGATCTCGCCCGCCAGTTCCCCATGGAGTACAGCGTCGAACTCAAACGCCTCATCGACCTCGAAATGGAAGGCTCGGTGGGCTGAAGTCCGCCGAATTTTCGATTCCAGACCGGCAATTTTCGATTCCGAGAAAATCCGGTCCAATCGAATTTTGAGAATCCAAAATCGAAAATCCTGTCATGTCCGCATCCACGCTCTCCGCTCCCGCTGCCCTCGTCGGCTCCTTCACCCCCGAAGTTTTCGCCGCCCACCTCGCGTTGCTCCCTCCCTCCCTCCCTACTTGGTGGGTCGCTCGCAAGCGTGCCGCTTACGCCCGCTTCGCCTCGCTCCCGATGCCGACCCGCACCGACGAGATGTGGCGCTTCAGCAGCATCGGCACCCTCACGCTTGACGGCTTCACACTCGCCGCCGCCGCCGCTTCCATCCCTCTCGCCCCCATCGGTATCCCGGAGGCTGCGCGGCTTGTCTTTGCCAACGGTCGTCTCGTTTCCCGCGAACTCCTCTCGACCGATCTCGTCGCCCGCGGCGTGATCGTCGATACCCTGCAAAACGCCCTCGTGCACCACGATGCTCTCGTGCGCGAGCACTTGCTCGCCCAACCGCCAAAACTCGGCTCGCCGAAGTTCGCCGCGCTCTACGAGGCTTTCCTCGCCGATGGCGCTTTCATTTATATCCCCCGCGACGTGCAGGTTGAACTGCCCATCGGCGTTTGCTCCCACGCGATCGGCGCCACCTCTGCCGTTTTCCCCCACACCCTTGTGGTTCTCGCTGAAAACGCCCGGGCCACCGTGATCGAATACTTCGGCTCGGACGACGACACTTCCGCCCAATTCGCCGCCGGCGTCAACGATCTCTACGTCGGACACGGCGCGCAGCTTACCTACATCGGCAAACAGGACTGGAGCCACCGCGCCCTCTCCATCCAGTCAAACTCTACGGTGGTCCGGCGTGATGCTCGCGTGCAGTCGCTCAATCTCCACCTCGGTGCCCGTCAAGCCCGACACGAGTCCCTCTCCCGCCTCGGCGCCCCCGGCGCGTTCTCGGAGATGCTCGCCCTAACCGTCGCCGAGGCCGGCCAGGAGTTCGACCAACGCACGCTCCAAATTCACGAGGCCCCGAACACCAAGTCCGACCTGCTTTACAAAAACGCGCTTCGCGGCACGGCGAGGACCATTTTCTCCGGCCTCATCGTCGTCGATCCCGACGCCCAAAAAACCGACGCCTATCAATCGAACCGCAACCTCATGCTGAGCGACGAAGCCGAAGCCTGCTCGCTTCCCGGCCTCGAAATCCAAGCCAACGATGTCCGCTGCACCCACGGCGCGACCTCATCGCGCATCGACCCCGAGCAAGAGTTCTATCTGCAGTCCCGCGGGATCGCCAAAGAACAGGCCGACGAACTCCTCACCTTCGGATTCTTTGAGGAGGTTCTCGCCCGCCTGATCGACCACGACCTCCATGAGGCCCTCCGCCTCCTGATCCAAACCAAATTTAAAAAGTAATCGGCAAGGATGGCTCATGAGCCATCCCCCACCTCAGCCGGCCTTCCTATGAACACCGACCGCACCCTTTCCCGCGAGATCGTCGCCACCCAAATTCCCAGCGGCGACAAACACACTCTCGCCTCCGGCACCAAGCTCTTCATCCATCAAACCCTCGGCGGCAGCTACACAGTGCAGACCGATTTCGGTCTCTTCCGCCTCGACGGCAAAGACGCCGACGCCATCGGGGAAAAAGCCGTCGACCACTCCGTTCATGCCGCCACCCTCGACGGCGGCGCCCCCGACCCCGCCGCGATCTGGGAACAATTGAAGCGGGTCTACGACCCGGAAATCCCCGTCAACATCGTGGATCTCGGCCTCGTTTACTCGATGGATGTTGAGGAAACTCCCGACGTCACCCCACCCGCCTACCGCGTCAACGTGGCCATGACCCTGACCGCCCCCGGCTGTGGGATGGGGCCCGCCATCGCCGAAGACGCCAAAACCAAAATTCTTCTCGTCCCCGGGGTAACTGCCGCCGATGTCCGCATCACTTGGGAGCCCGCATGGAACCAGTCCATGATCAGCGAAGAAGGCAAAATGAAGCTCGGGTTAATCTGAGCCAAAGCAGCGTTCCCTCGCCGACCGAGTCGGGCCGGCCCACGTCTAGCACGATGCGTCGCGCCAACTCGGCTCGTTGGGGAAAAATCTTGTCCGAGCTTACCACGACCGACGCCGTGGCCCCAGCCTTGCAAGGGCTAGCGCGCCTACGCCGAGCCCCACGGCACGTATCATACCAATGGCTGTTGATTTTTAGACTGCGGGTTCCGAGGTGGCACAGGCATCTTGCCCGTGGATTTGAGGGTGAAACTCAACAGCTATTGGTATCACAACTTGCTCCCTATTGGGGCTGGAACGAGAAGCCGCAGTCCTGACTCATGAAGAGAGAACGAGGCCGGGTAGGAGCCCGCTTGCGGGCGATTTCAGCCCGCGCTTGCCCAACGCACAGATCGCCCGCAAGCGGGCTCCTACCGCCCCGCTCCAAGCCCTCACGCCTCCAAGCCAAACACCGCGCGCGAATAATTCTCCGCGCTGAAAGGTTGCAGGTCTTCCTTTTGTTCGCCGAGACCGACGAAATAGATCGGCAGCTTCAGTTCGCGCCAGATGCCCACGATCGCGCCACCGCGCGACGTGCCGTCGAGCTTCGTGATCACCAGCCCGGTGAGACCAAAACTCTTGTGGAAAACTTTGGCCTGCTCGATCGAGTTGCTCCCGAGCGAGCCATCCACCACGAGCCATGATTCATGCGGCGCCGTCGGATCCTGTTTCTGCAACACGCGCTTAATCTTCGCCAACTCCTCCATCAGATTGCTCTTGGTGTGCAGCCGGCCGGCCGTGTCCACGATAAGGTAATCGCGCCCACGGCTCTTGGCCGCCTGCAACGCGTCGAACGCCACTGCCGCCGAATCCGCGCCCGTGTGGCTGGCCACGATTTCAAGATCGAGCCGTTGCGCCCACGTCTTGAGTTGCTCCACCGCCGCCGCCCGAAACGTGTCGCACGCCGCCACCATCACCGACTTGCCTTCCTGTTTCAACTTCCACGCCAACTTGGCTGTCGTGGTCGTCTTGCCCGAGCCATTGACCCCGATGAGCACGATCACCGTCGGCGCGCTGGCCGCGGACTTGATGACACCCTCGCTGCCGATCAGGACTCTTTTCAGAACCGCCGCACCGAGGGCCGCAGCCTGCTGACCCGCGAGCGCCGCGTCCTTTTTGTAGGCCGCTTTGATCTCGCCGAGAATCTCCTCCGTGGTCGCAACCCCAAAGTCCGCCGTGTAAAGGGCCTCCTCGAGCTCGCCCAGCGAAGCCGCATCGATCCGCCGCCCGCCAAAAAGCCCGCGGGTCTTCTCACCGATCGAGGCAAATGTCTTGGCGAAGCCTTCTTTGAATTTCTTGAAAAGTCCGAACATGGAATTTGAAACTGGTAGGTCGCCGTGAGCGGTCGCGAGGCCCTTTCATTTTACAGCGGCGATCCCCGGAATTGCTCGCGCCCCTCTACCCGCTCCTTCCCGATTACGCCGTTTCAACTTTCCGCGAGTCGCGGCCGACTTGGCCTTTGTAGCGGTCCAAGATTCCGTTGATGAAACGCTTCGAATCGAGATTAGAGAACTGCTTTGAAAGATCGATGGCCTCGTTGATCGACACCACTGGAGGGATATCCTTGCGGTGCTTCATTTCGTAGATCGCCAACCGCAGAATCCCCAAGTCGATCTTCGCGATACGGTCGAAATCCCAATTTTGGGCCAGCCCTTTGATGATACCATCAATCTCAGCTTGGTTCAGGATGATGCCCTGAATAAGTTCTTCGGCATAGGCATAGTGCGCCCTCGGTTGCTCCATGTTTTCGAAGAAAACAATGAGGTCTTCCGCGAGGTTCTTGGGCTCGTTGATGCTCCAGGCATAAATGTATTGCAGGGCGGCGACGCGACTGTCGCGGCGTTGGGTAAAGAGGGCTTTGCTCATCGGGAAAATTTTGACTGCAACTCGGCCATCGCTAGCGCCGCGCGGGCAAACTCAGCCCCGCGATTGATTGCCCCCAAGCAACGCGCCTCGGCTTGAGACCGCGTGTTGACCACAATCACGCCGTTGATCACGGGCAAGCGCGCCACGAGACTCAACTGCTGCAACGCCTGCGAGACGCTGTTGCCGACCATCTCGTGGTGATTGGTATCGCCGCCGATTAGCACCCCGAGCGCGATCACACAATTATGCCGACCTGAAACCGCCAAAAGCTGCGCCGCGTAAGGCACCTCGTGCGACCCCGGCACCCGCAGCAGCTCGATCCGCTCGGGCTTAACCCCACCGGCAGCCAGCGTTGTTTTCAAGCTAGCCAACAAGCCCTCCACCAGCTCGGCATTGAAACACGCCGCCACCACCCCAAAGGAAAAAGGGGCACCGTCAATCGAACCAAGCGCAGGCGCATCGAGACTCATGGAAGAGTCAGACAACGGCCCGCCCTCCCGCTCCGCAACCTGAATTCCAAGCCCGATCGGATTCACCCGCGCGACGCTCCGCGGCCACCCACCCACTCCTCGCCGCGCCTGCGATCCGGCAGTTTTTGCGTTGAACCCTGCACTTGGATGACGCGCGTTTCTTCCCACGCTCGACGAGACCGCCCTGCCCCCGTTTGCGCAGCGCTCCTCGTCAAGGACGACGCCCTTTTGGGGCGCCGCCTCGCCGCCTACCTTGGCAGTCTCAAAGCCGTCTTGACCGAGGCCGCAGACCTTGCCGGCGCCCGGTATCACCTCGCCGCCCACCGTTTCGTTTATGCGCTCATGGACCCCACTTGCCCGACAGTGAGGCGCTCGCGCTCTTGCGCGACCGCGTGTAACATCCTCCGGTCAGCAATTTGTCCGGTTCCCCGCCACGCTGGCATCTTATTACATCTTACTCGCATTCAATTTCTCCAAGTCTGATCTTCATTCACCCCGTTCATCCAATGATACACTTCCGTTCCCCCGTCCGTCCGCTTGGCGCCCTCGTCTTCATCACCTTTCCCCTGCTCGGCCTCGTCGCCGCGCCCACTACGCCGACGACCGAGAGCCCTCCGGCTGCCGCCGCCTACACCAATCAGCCGCAAAGCGTTCCCGACTATCCGCCGCATGTTCCTTACCAGCCGTTTTACGAGCGCTCAGGCTCCTTCCCGTCCGCCTTCCACAATGATGTCCGTTTCTCGGCCCCTATTTGGCGCTCGGTATTTTTCTTCCCGCCTGTCCCGCCTCAACTCGGCGGTCCGCTGGTGCTTTTTAGAAACTACCAATTGGGCCAACCCGAGAGCGTGCTCCCGCAACTGAAGTCTCACGTCGGAGAGCCGTTCTATGCCCCCCTGAGCGCACACCTGCACCGAGAGGATCTCTCTAAAAAACGTCTCCAGCGTCTCGACGCCTACACCGCGTCCCGCACCGCCCTACTCGCCGAGCTTCGCGTGCAACTTGTCGCCACTCGCGACGCCGATCCGAGCACCCGCCGCCAGGCTTTGACGGCCCTTGCCGCCCAACAAGCCCCCCGCCTCATCGCCCACGAGGCCGAGGCCGAGGCCATCCGGGAGAATCTCGTCAACGGCAGCTTTTTTCACGCCGGCGCCGATTGGAACGACAACCGCACTTGGGCGCTCGGCGACGACCTCCGCTACGAATCACGGGCCGATGAGTTCAAAGTCTTCCGCGCTTCGGCGTTTTTCACTGCCGGTCTCTCACCTGCCCAACGCCGGTTGCTCCGCGAATTGGCCATCGAACTCGACGATCCGCTCGGCGATCCCACCGCCTCCGTCGATCTTGATGCGCCCCGGCCCCTCGTCTTCTTCTCACCCGAGACGGCCCGTTTTGAGCGCCCCGCAAATCTCTCGCCGGAAATCGCGGACCGCCTCGACGCTTACCGTGACGCTAAATCGGCGCTCAAAACCGAGCTCCGCGCGGTGATTTATCGCCAGGACCGCGCCTACTTCGGGTTCACGCGGACCAACGCCCTCCGCGCCCTCGCGGAGAAACAAGCTCCCGCCCTCGCCGCGCTGGAAACGCAGGCGGAAGAAATCCGGGGGCTCCTCGCCCCGCTCCCGCGGCCCTCCCGCCCGACCACCCCGGCAGTTCCCCTCGAACTGAACCGGCGCATCGGCGTGTACCTCCGGGAAAAACAAGATCTCCAACGCACGCTGATCGACAAACTCGCTGCCATCAAAAGCGACTTCCCGACCCACCGCGTCGAATTCATCCGCCAAAGCGGCGGCTACGCCATCGAGATCATCACCAACCGCCGCGCGAGCCGCGGCGAGATCGCCAAGGTCGATGCGCTCAAGACCCAACTCGTCACCTTCAACGCCGAGCAAGCGCGGCGCCTCACCGCCCTTGCGTCCAAGAAGGACCGCATCCAAAACGACCTCACCGCTGCGGTGAAAGCCCGGCTTGGCCCCGCGGAACACTCCCTCGATCTCGATCTGCTGCTCAAGAGTTTTGCCGATCAATTCTCCCGCCAAGAAGCCTGGCAACGCTTTCGCGATTACGACACCGCGCTCTTCGAACCCGGTCTCAGCCCGGAGCAACGCCGACTCCTTTTTGCCGACGCCATCGCGCAACTTGACCTCCCGTTGCCCCGCGGCTCGCGCGATCCCTGATCGTTTCCGCGCCCGCATCGCTCCGGCCAAGAACCCCCGCCTCCCTTGGGTCGCGAGCGCCGCCGCCCTCGCGCTCCTCACGATTTTCGGCGCGCTGCTTTTTCGCTGCCGCGCCGGGCTCCGCACCAATATCCGCGTCGCGTCGCCCGTGGTCGCGGATCTAGACGCCGCCCCCGCGGCCGCGCACGAGGGCCTGCCACTGCGCCGGCGTATCGTCGGCGGCCGCGAGGCCGAGCGACGCAGCCGCGAGTTGCCGCAACTGGCGTCGGTGGTGGTGCAGGGTCGAGGTTGGTGGTGAACAGACTCGCCGCTTTCGCATCGCTCGAGCCACAGTTCTGTTACCGAGCAGTTGGGAAAATCCCTTGTCGCGCTCGCGAATTTCTCGCTCTCTGCCAGTTTATCCACCCATGAGTTCTCCTATCGTCGAAAACGTCGTCATTATCGGCACCGGATGCGCCGGCCTTACTGCGGCCATCTACACGGGCCGTGCTAGCCTCAGCCCGCTCGTGCTCGAGGGCCCACTCCCCGGCGGTCAACTCACGACGACCAGCGAAGTCGAAAACTTCCCCGGTTTCCCGCACGGCGTCGATGGTTTCCAGCTCACCCAAAACATGCGCGAGCAAGCCACGCGCTTCGGCACCCGCTTCGAACAAGCGCTCGTCGACCGGATCGATTTCACCACGATGCCGCGCAAACTTTTCTGCGGCGACCGGGTGATTCTCGCCAAAACGGTCATCATCGCGACCGGGGCATCCCCTCGCCTCACGGGAATTCCGGGTGAAAAAGAACTCTACGGCGGCAAAGGCGTAACCACCTGCGCGACGTGCGATGGGGCCTTTTACCGCAAAATGGAAGTCGCGGTCCTCGGCGGCGGTGACAGTGCAGCTGAAGAAGCCCTTTTCCTCACCCGGTTTGCCAGCAAAGTTTACCTCGTCCACCGGCGCGACAGTCTCCGCGCTTCGAAGATCATGGCGGATCGCGCGACCTCGCACGAGAAGATCCAAATGGTCTGGGACACCGTCCCGGTCGAGGTCCTCGGCGTGCCAGAAGGCGCGGTCAGCGGCCTGAGGGTCAAAAATTTAAAGACCAGCGCCGAGTCGGTGCTCCCCGTCAAAGGCGTCTTCGTTGCCATCGGCCACATCCCCAACACCGGCCCATTCACTCCGGCACTGGAAGTGGACGAGGGCGGTTACTTCAAGCCCGCGGTCGGCTCTCAAGTGCAGACCAACGTCCCGGGCATTTACGTGGCGGGCGACTGCTCCGACCACGTCTATCGCCAAGCCATCACCGCCGCCGGTATGGGCTGCGCGGCCGCCATAGAAGCCGAACGCTGGCTCGCCGAGCACCACGCTTAAGCAGGCACGGCTCGCATGGCACTCGCCCCGCTCTGGGCTGAGCTCGGAATCCCGTCCGACTACGCCACCTTTCGCAACCTCACCCTCCAAGTTGAAGCCGGCATGGGGGAATTGGTTTCGGTCGCACCCGATGGGGATTTTCCGCCCATCCTTTTGACCGTGCCGGCAGCCGCAGCGTGGGCGTCAATGCACCACGCGGCGGCGGGCGCCGGCATCACGTTAATCCCCGTTTCCGGCTTTCGCAGCGTGGCCCGCCAAGGCGAAATTATCCGCGAGAAACTTGCCCGCGGTCTAAACCTGCCTGACATCCTTCGCCTCGTCGCCGCCCCGGGTTACAGCGAGCATCATACCGGACGGGCCATCGACATCACCGCCCCCGACGATCCGCCGCTCGAAGCAGGTTTCGCCCAGACCTCGGCGTTCGAATGGCTCCAAGCCCATGCGCGCGATTTTGGATTCACTCTATCGTTTCCGCCGGGGAACCCTCACGGGATTGCCTACGAACCTTGGCACTGGCTTTGGCAGCCCTGACCAGCAGCAGGCAATCCGACGTGATGCAGCGGAATTCCGATCCGGCGGAGGTTCAGGCCAACGGCCCTTAATTTATAGCCATTTGTCATTGCGAGGTGTACAAAGCGTGCCGTGGCAATCCACTGGATTGCTTCGTCGCTGCGCTTCTCGCAATGACAGTCTATTTATCAAGGGACGTTGGTGTCAGACTACTTTTGACGGACATAAAAAGCACCCTGCGAGAGGGTGCTTGCAACTGCGGCGCAGCCGGTGCCGGCACCGCTGCCCGGGGTGATTTACCCAATTTGGCTTTGGCCCTTTTGCAATGAATCGTAGAACGTCCATCCGCGGGTATTTTCGAAGCCTTTGCCCGCGGCGATGATCTGAGGGTTGCCCACCAACGCGAACCGCAGGGCGAACTCGCGGCGGGTCTGAGCGCTTCAAAGAGAAGCTGGATCACACCCATGGCCAGAAAGCGCAGCTGTTGAATGTCGGTGGCGACCTTGTTGGTTTAATTAATCGCAGTTCGTCTTTCGAGTGCCCGCGCCTCGCGCACGAGGCGTCGCAGCCGCCAACGTTGCCAGCCGCTCACGATGTAGCCGACGCACTTTGGACTCCCGCAACGACACGGATGCAAACGCCACTCCTTCAGGGCGAAACCGTAGTCAAAGGTCAGTTCCTCCCCCGGCGGAATCTCCCGCCGGGCAATGATCCAGATTCGTCCCCGGATCGTCTCCGCCCGGCGATTCGGCGCGCACGAATGGTTGATCAACCGCGCGACATTGCGCCGGGTTCGGCCGTCCAAATCGTGCCGTGCATTCAATTCGAAAATATAGACGCAGTCATCCCCGCCGCGCCGCCCCCGCGCCAATCTGAGTTTCTCCCGCCGATCCGCTTCGGCCTTCGTAATGCGTTCACCCGTGTATTCGACCACGCGCGTGCCGGCGGGAATTAACCCCCGCGCCCTCACCCCACGGCCGTGAATTGATGAAGCCCCGTGACTGATCCAGCGGGAAGTCGTCGCTCGCCTGCAAATGGTTTTGGGCGCCACGGTTTCAAAAACGCCACGCCACGATCCGGCTTTGCTTTTGCCCGTGAGCCATCGGTAGCACGCGCAGCTCCCTCACCCTAGCCTGCTCCAACGCCCGCTCAATCAGCGGCAAATGCTCGCCTTTCGAAAGCAGCGTCGTAAACCACCCGCACAGCCCCGGACTCACCACGCTCTCCGCAATCATGCGGCGGATAAAATCAACTTCACCACCCGGGCACCAGAGCTCGGTGTTTTTTCCGCCGAAATTCAAAATGACCGCCGTCTCCCGGCCTCCGTTCAGGTTGCGCACCTTGCGCCTCGCACCGGCCATCGCGGCTTCCGCCGAGGCGTGAAACGGCGGATTACAGATCGAAGCCGCAAATTTCTCCCCCGTCTCCACCACGCCCCGAAACGCCGCCAACGCCGAACGTTGCCGCCGAAACTGCACTCGCCCAGCCAACGCCCCGTTACCTGCCACGATCTTCTGGGCGTGGGCCAATGCGACCGGGTCGGTCTCCGTCCCCACAAAACTCCAGCCGTAATCATGACCGCCGATGATCGGGTAGACACAATTCGCCCCTATCCCGACATCAAGAATCCTGACCTCCCGCCCCCGCGGGATCTTCGCCTCAATCCCGCCGCTCAACAAATCCGCCAGGTGATGCACGTAGTCCGCCCGACCGGGAATCGGCGGACACAGATAACCCGCAGGCAAGTCCCACACGCCGATCCCATAGTCCGCTTTAAGCAGCGCCTGGTTGAGCGCCTTGACCGCCGCCGGATCGGCGAAATCGATCGAGACCGTGCCGTGCGAGTTCAACCCCACGAAGGGCGCTAATGCGGGTGAGACGTCCGCCAAGCGCTCGAAGTCATAGCCGGTCCGATGACGGTTGCGCGGGTGGAGGCCCGCTTTGATCGAAGGTGTGGGAGACGCGCTGATCCCGGATAGGAAACAGAACCGCGCAGCTTGGAAACCTGATTCTCGCGCCCGCGCCCCCCTCAAAATTCTGTTTTTTGGCTCTCGCCGCGCGGCCCGTGCCTCCGTAACGACAAAGCCCTTCCGCTTCCTCCTCCCCCCCGCCCCTATGCTTCCCTTCGCGCTCTCCATCTTCACGGGAGCTTTTTTACTGTTCCAAGTTCAACCGCTGATCGGGAAATTCATCCTCCCGTGGTTTGGCGGCAGCCCGAGCGTATGGACGACCTGTCTGCTTTTTTTCCAAACGTTGCTGCTCGGCGGCTACGCTTACGCCCATTTTTCTTCGACTTACCTTAAGCCGCGCAATCAGGCCTTGCTTCATCTTGCGCTGTTGCTCCTGGCGCTGGTGTTCCTGCCGATCACTCCGGCGGACAGCTGGAAAACTCAAATCGCCGGCGAGCCCACGTGGCACATTCTCCTCCTATTGGTCGCGACCATCGGCCTGCCCTACTTCGTCTTGTCGGCGACCGGCCCATTGATGCAGCAATGGTTCGGCACCACCCATCCCGGCGCTTCGCCTTATCGGCTCTACGCGCTCTCCAACATCGGCTCGCTCCTCGCGCTGCTGAGTTATCCGATTTTTTTCGAGGTCCGGTTCTCTCGCCTTGAACAGGCCGGACTATGGTCCATCGGCCTGAGCGCGTTTGTCCTCTTGTGCGGCTGGTGCGCGTGGCGAGTGTGGCGCCAGCTGCCGGCCCCCGCGACCGCACGCACCGCCGACGAAGCGCCTGAAGCGGCCACTCCTTGGATTCACCGTCTCTTTTGGGTCGCCTTGCCCGCTATCGCCTCCGTCCTCCTCCTCGCGACCACCAACAAGCTCTGCCAAGAGGTCGCCGTGATCCCGTTCCTTTGGGTGCTGCCGCTCGCGCTCTATTTGTTGTCCTTCGTCCTCTGCTTCGATCACGCGCGTTGGTATCACCGCCCGACCTTCGCCGCGTTGCTTGTGCTCAGTCTCGCCGCCGTCTGCCTCATGCTTGGGGCCGGCACCGAGGCGCCGATGAAACTTCAAATCGCCAGCTACAACCTCGCGCTCTTCGTCGCCTGCATGGTGTGTCACGGCGAACTCTACCAACTCAAACCGCCGCCCCGTCGGCTGACCGGTTATTTCCTTTTCATCTCGGCCGGCGGCGCCCTCGGCGGCCTGCTCGTCGCGATCGTCGCGCCCGCGCTGCTGCAGGAGTTTCACGAGTTCGAAATCGGTCTCGTCGCTCTCGCCGTGGCGTTTGCCGCGCTGGGTTTCGTCCGCCGTAGCCGAGCCTTGGCGCTCGGTGCCATCATCGGCGCTTTGGCCGCCACCTTTGCGATTCCGGGCCTCTCGGCCTCCTTCGACGGCGGCCTTGGTTTCTGGACTGAATTCGTGCTCTTTTGCGGGCTCCAAAAATGGACGATTATGTTCGGGATCATCGGCGTGCTGGGTTGCTCGTTTGACTTCACCATCGGCCGCTTCGCCAAGGAGCGGCGCTGGCCGCTCGGTCTTCCGGCTGTCCTCCTCGCGGGCATCTTGAGCCACGTGCTCTTTCAACATGCCACTCGCGCCGAAACGGCCACGGTGCTCGCCGCTTCGCGTAATTTCTACGGCACGCTCAAGGTCTACGATCACTCCGTCGACGAGCCCGACCAACACTACCGACTACTCATGCACGGCGCGACCACCCATGGCCTGCAATTCACCTCGCCCGCCCGCGCCATGCTGCCCTCCACCTACTACGGTCCGACCAGCGGCGTGGGCCTCGCCGTCAAGCACCTCGACCGCCCCGCCGGCATGAAAGTCGGAGTCGTCGGTCTTGGTACCGGGACCATCGCCGCTTACGGCCGCGCCGGGGACACCTACCGCTTTTACGAAATCAACCCCGCCGTCGAGCGTCTCGCCCGCGCCCCGTTCACTTACCTCGCCCAAACCCCGGCCAAGGTCGACGTCATCATGGGCGATGCTCGCCTCGAGTTGGAGCATGAGCTCGACCGCAAGGAGCCGCAAAATTTCGATCTCCTCGCCCTCGACGCCTTCAGCAGCGACGCGATCCCCGTCCATCTCCTCACCGCCGAGGCGCTCGCCCTCTACCTGCGCCACCTCAAGCCCGATGGCGTCATCGCGATCCACATTTCCAACCGTTACCTCGACCTCCAGCCCGTCGTCGAACGCCTCGCGGACCACCACGGTCTCGCCGTCGCCTGCATCTCCGACGATCCGACCGACGACTGGTGGCAATATTCCACTACGTGGATGCTGCTCACGAAGAGCCTCCCGTTCCTCGCAAAGCCCGAGATCTTGGGCGTCACCGAGGCACCGCAGCCCGATCGCCGCCCGGCCCCGCTCTGGACCGACGATCAAGCGAATCTTTACAGCATTCTGAAGTAGGCTCGGGGCGCGCCGACACGCGACCGCTCGTTCGCGTTTGAGCCCGAAAGAGCCTCGGCTCCCCGATCGCGCTTTGAGCTGCGCACCGACTTGAACGCCGGGCTTGCCGGGGGCGGCCGTTCCCACCAAAGCACTCCTCACCCCGTGAAATCAGAGTTCTTCTCCGACACTTTCCCGTCCGCCGATCACCGCTGGTTCAACGACCATGTTCTGCCGCACGAACCTCTGCTGCGCGCGTGGTTGCGCAGCCGGTTCCCACGCGGCGTCGATCTCGACGACCTCGTGCAAGAATCGTTCGCCCGCGTCCTCCGCGCCCGCGCCAACGGCGCGGCGATGCGCTCACCCAAGGCGTTTTTCTTCGCCACGGCCCGCAACCTCGCCCTCGACGTTCTGCGCCATCGCCACGTTTCCGGCCAAGATACCTTAGTGCCTTTCGATTCGTTGAACGTCCTAGATGATAGTGAAAGCATTCCCGAAACCGTCGACCGCACCGAAAAACTCGAACGCTTGACCTTGGCCATCCAATCCCTGCCTGAACGCTGCCGAGAGATCATGACCTTGCGCAAAGTCTACGGACTGCCCCAAAAGGAGATCGCGGCGCGCCTCGGCATTTCAGAGTGCACGGTCTCCGCGCAGCTCACCATCGGCGTGCGCAAGTGCACCGAATCATTCGCCCGCGACCGCCGCGAAGAGGGGCTTTTGTGAGCATCCCTACGCCCGATGAACAAGCCGCCGAGTGGCTCGTCCGGCGCGACCGCGGTCTCACGCCGGCCGAGCAAGACGATTTTTTCCAGTGGCTGGCCGCCGACCCGCACCACGGTGATGCCCTTGCTCGCCAACAGGCGACGTGGCGCGAACTCGATCTCCTCTCCGACTGGCGTCCGGAGCACGCACCCGAGCCAAATCCTGCGCTCCTCGCTCCACCGCGCCGCGCTGCACGCCGCCCTTTCCGCTGGCTTGTCCCCGTTGCGCTCGCCTCCGCTGCGGCCGTTGTGACCGTCTTCTTCTTCCGCGACGCACGGTCACATTCGCCGATGGTGGCGGAAAGAATCGCCGTCGCTGTCGGCTACGAACAACGGCTCCTAAACGATGGTTCCCTGCTCGAACTCAACCGGGGCGCCTCCGTCGTCGTCGCCTACACCGCCGCCGAGCGCCGCGTGCTCCTGTTGACCGGCGAGGCGCGCTTCACCGTCGCGAAGAATCCCACCCGCCCGTTTATCGTCAGCGCCGCCGGCGTCGAGACGCGGGCCATCGGCACCGCCTTCAATGTTCGGCTTGCTGCCGGGTCCGTGGAGGTCCTCGTCACCGAGGGCCGCGTGCAAGTCGCGCCAGCAGCACCGTCCCCGGCGCCTCTGCCCATGTTATGCGTCGGCGAAAAACTCACCGTTCCGCTGGAGAACAACCGGGGCCGGAACTCGGCTCCCGCCGCTCTGGTGCCCGTGGCCGTCGGGGTCGAAGAAATCGCCCGCGCCTTGGCGTGGCAGCCCCGCCTGCTTCAGTTTTCGTCCGCGCCCTTGGCCGAAGTCGTAGCCGAGTTCAACCGGCACAACACCCTCCAACTCGCCTTGGCCGATCCGGCGTTGGCCGCCTTCCCTGTGACGACGTCGTTTCGCTCCGATAATGCCGAAGGATTCGTGCGCCTCCTTGAGCTCACTGCGGGCGTCCAAGCAGAACGACGGGGCGACACAATTTCGCTAAGACTCGCGAATTCACGTTAGTGTCTCTCGGGTCGTGGGCCGTCTTATTAAAACAATGTTTCCGCTTATGCCCCACCCCACCCGCTTCGCGCGTTGGCTCTTGGCCGCCGTCTTGATCTTATCGCTCAACGTTCGCTCTTCTCGTGCGAACCCGGCACCGCAGCGCTTTGATATTCCGGCTGGAGATGCGGCCACCGCGCTTCGCCTCGCTGCACAACAGGCCGGCCGCGAAATCATGTTTCCCGCCGCCATCGTGCAAGGCGTTCGCGTCGCCGCCGTCCGCGGCGAATTCACGGTTGAAGAAGCCGTCACCCGCATGCTCGCCGGCACCGATCTGCAGCTCGTGAACGACGCCGGTTCCTCCGCCTTGGCCGTTGGCCGCGCCGCTGCGGCTGCGACCCAACGAAACCCTAGGCCCTTGCAGCCGACCTTAACCGCCGCCCTCGGCGAGGAGGTCATCACGCTCACCCCGTTCCAAGTCGGCGCCGACGACAACACCGGCTGGGCTCCCTCCGAAACGCTGGCCGGCACGCGCTTCAAAACGAAACTCTCCGATTTGGCGTCCCAGATCGATGTCTTCACCCTCGATTTCATGGAGGAGTTTGGATTCACCAGCATCGAATCCGCCTCCGTTTACTCGCTCAACATTGAGAATAGCACCGAGTTTGTGAACAACGTGGAATCCAAGGGAGGCGGCGAAGGTGACCTGCGGGTGCGCGGCATTGGCCAAGCGCGAAGGACCCGAGAGTTTTTCGCGGCCAACTCCCGTTCAGACAATTACAACTTGGAGCGCGTCACTCTCGCCTCCGGGCCGAACCCCATGATGTTCGGCATCGGGGCTCCGACCGGCGCCGTCGATTCGAGCTTGGCCAGGCCGATCATGAATCGAAACACCCGCCAGTTGAAGACGCAGTTCGATAGCTTCGGCGGCCTTCGCGGCGAGCTGCACCTCAACCAAACTCTGATCCAAAACAAATTGGCTTTCCGCGGTGCCCTCCTCGCCGACAACAAGAAATTCTACCCGCGCCCTTCCATCGACCGGGAGCGCCGGGGCTACGCCGCGCTGCTCTACAAACCGTTTAAAAAAACCCAGTTCAGCGTTCACTACGAAAACGTGACCGGGCACGGCCGGACGCCCTCACGAGTTCCTCCTTTGGACCGGGTTCGCGTCTGGGACCAAGCCGGGAACCTGGGTTCTGCCGTAGGCAACCGCCCGATCTTTTCGAACACTCTCGCGTGGCAAACCGGGCGCCCCGCCGGGGGCGGCTTGTCCGCGATCGGGGCGAAGGCGAATCCGGATGACCGGGTTTTTAGCACCTCGGGCGACGGCGCCATCAGTGTGGTCGGCGGCAACAATCCCGCCGGCGTTCGTCCCTTTGGTTCGTTTTACTCGGTCGGCGTGCAAAACATCGCCGACAACGGGCGGTGGCCGGGGATCGTCGATCCGGTCAATGCCGGCACCACGCGCGGCGTTTCGCTGCTGAATGACGACTATTATCCCCGCGACGCCAGCTACCATTACTTCACTGATTTCGGCGACCGCGACGCGTCGATTGTGAATCTATTTTTCAACCAAGAGATTTTAAGAGATCTCCATTTCGAGGCCGGCTATCAGCGCGAAGATAACAAGAATTTCGGCGCCAGTTACATGGCCGGCGGCAATGGCGGCCTGAACCTGAACGTCGATCCCAACCGATTTCTCGCCGACGGCGTCACCTCCAATCCCTATGCCGGAAAGCTCTACTTCGACGGACTGGCCGGGTTCGATCACGGCTGGGCCAAAAGCGACGAATGGCGCGCCGCGCTCTCGTATGAGCTCGATTTCAAGGAACGCTCCAAGCACCGGTTTTTGCGCGGGTTGGGCCGACACCGCATCGCCGGCATCGTCTCCGCGATCGAGTCGAAGAACCTCAATCAAGAATACCGCTACAACCTCCAGCCGAAAATCGAAAACGGGCGGATGCGCGATCCAGTTTTCAGCGGAGTGAACTACAACATTGAGCCCGACGGACGCCGAGGGCTCGGGCCTTTGGGCAGCGGTTACACCGCCGCTTCCAACAATCGCGTGGTCAACTTCCGGTCCTACGTCGGCCCAGACTTGGGTTTCGTGCCCCGCGTCGATGGCTACCAGATCGGGGAAGCGTGGGCCATCACCGACAACAACCGCGAGGTCTGGACCGTCGATCCGAGGAACGCGGGCGTCGGCACCAAGGGCGAGCGCCTCATCACGGGGCGGAACACGGGCGGTACCCACACCGAATTTGGCACCAAGCTTTTATCCTACCAAGGTTATCTGCTAGGAGACCGCGTGGTGCTGACCTACGGGCGGCGCGAGGATTCAAACAACACGGCGCGGTCTGCCGCTCCGGCGGTTTTGTGGCGAAATCCCGAAACCGGGCAAATCGTCTCGGCCGCCTCCGCCGGCTACCAAGCCCACATCGATCTCTACGGCTTCGACAAAATGGATCCTGCAACTGAGGCCGTCGGAACCACCACGCTGAAGGGCATCGTGGTCCATCCGTTCCGCGACTGGCGCTGGAAGCTTCCCTTGGGCGCAGACCTCTCGCTCATGTTCACCGAGTCGAATACCTTCGCGCCGAACACCACCTCCCGAAACCCCGACGGCAGCTTCATGGCGAGCGAACGGGGCGAAGGCACCGACCAAGGCTTCCGCCTCGGCCTCTTCGAGGGTCGCTTCAATCTGCGGTATAACGAGTATGATGTCGCCTCGTCGCCGACCCGGCTTGGCGCACTCTTCGCCGGCATCCGGGGGGCGATGCGGAATGTGATGAAAGACATCACCCGGGCCATGGTGGCCAACGAGGCTGATTTCCGGGCAAAATTTCCTGCTTGGCCTCTGCAAGGCCAAGGCGAGCCCAAATTCGCCTACCCGTTTGCGGCCGCGAACAACGGCGGATTCGAAACGATGAATTTCTTCAATTACCTCGATCCTTACGCGGTCACCGCCGACACCGCCGCCAAGGGTCGGGAGATCACGATGCAGTGGAAACCGACCAGAAACCTGGATCTCCGCCTCACTTGGAATCAGCAGGAAGTCGTCCAGACCAAAATCGCCACGCAATGGATCCAGTTCGCCGACGAGTTCGAGCGCATCATGGATAAAACCCTCTTCACCGAAGGTTACGTCCCGGGGGACACGGAAGCCATTTACCGCAATCCCTCGGGCTTCGACATGGACGGAGACGGCGTCATCCGCCAATACACGTGGAACGCGATTCCGATCGGGGCCGGCGCCGGCCAGACCGTGCCCCAAAACATCGCCGCGGCCAACACCCCGTGGGGCCGGAACGACGACCTCTTCGCGGGCGGTTGGACCGGTCAGACGATGAAGGAGAACTGGATCTCCAATGTGCGCAACGGCAACTCCGGCGTTCCCGTATTGCAGGCCTACAACGGACGCCCCAACGAATTCACGCGCGACAATCGCGCCAACCTCAACGCCATGTATCGCTTCAGCGAAGGCGCCTTGAAGGGCTTGCGCGTCGGTGCCGGCTACCGGTGGCGGGCACCTGCGGCCATCGGCTTCGGCGTCAAGCGGATCAACGGCGTGGCAGTGCCGGATGTGGACACCATCCAAAAAGGAAAAGCAGAGACCGCCGTCGACTTGTCCTTTGGCTACGCGGGCAAATCAAACTGGCTCGGAAATCGGAGATACAGTCTGGCGCTGAACATCCGGAACGCGTTCCCGCAAGATCGCTACGACACCAGAAATCGTGACTTCTTTAACGGGAATTCCCTCACCACGGTCCGCTTAATCCCGCGTCAGTTTATCCTCTCCTACGAAATCGACCTCTGAGCCACCCGATGAACGAACCCATCAACCGCCGCACCGCGCTCAAACTCATTGCTGCCGCCACCATGGTCGGCGCTGCCTCCGGGCTCAAATCGAACGCCGCGACGACCGCGGCAAACTCTTCGCCCGATTCCGGCAGGAGCGATCCTTGGCGCCGAACTCACGACCGCGTTTTCCTCGGCGGAGCGTTCTGGGCCAATCCCATGGAGGATTGGCGAATCGCCGATGGCGGCGCGGAGTGCCGGAGCCTGGGCGGAAATCGCAGCATTCACTCGCTGACGCATCAAATCACGAGCCCGTTAGAGGGCTTCGCGATGTCGGTGCAGCTCTCGCAACTCGAGGTGCAAGGCGTCGACGCCGGCGCCGGCTTCCGCCTCGGCGTGCGGAGCGAGCTCAACGAATATCGCAGCAACTGTTTCGTCGCCCGCGGCATCAACGCTGGTGTCGCCGACGGCCAGTTGCGGCTCGGATCGAAGTCGGCGCCGTTGCCCCCCGGAACCAGTCTCAAGAAGATCGATCTTTTGCTTAACGGCGTCGCCAGCGGAGCGGACGTCGCCCTGACGCTTGAAGCGCGCGAGGCCGACACCGGCGCGAGCCTCGCCAAGCTCACCCACGTCACCCCAACCGACAGCCTGCTGGGCAACGTTGCCCTCGTCAGCAATTACGGCGCAGATGACCCGCAGAACGCAGGCAAGAAAGCGGTCAAAAACGCGAATCAGGGCCGCTCGCGTTACCGCTTCACCGATTGGAAACTGGCGGGCGACGCTTTCACCATTTCGGACGGCCAACGCTTTGGTCCGCTTCTGTGGTCCATGTATTCACTGAGTGACTCCAGGGCGCCGGAAGGCTGGGTCTTGAAGATCAGCGCGCTCACCGGTCCCATGGGACGCGACGACAGCCAAGTCGTGGAACTGCACGTGCAGCGCAACGGTGCTTGGCAATCGCTGGGCGAGGCCAACCTCGATCCCGACGCCTGGGTCGCCACGTTCCGCGTTCCAAACTGGGACGAGAAAGCCGCCGTCCCCTACAAAATCGTCTACCGCGAAAAGCACCGCGACGGCACCGTCACGCCGGACGAGTGGACCGGCACGATCTTGGCCAATCCCGTCGGCCGACCGCTGCGCTTGGCGGCGATGACCTGCCAAAACGACTACGGATTCCCCTACGAACCCGTGGCCCGCAACGTCGCAAAACTGAAGCCCGATCTGGTGTTCTTTTCCGGCGACCAAATCTACGAGAGCCACGGCGGCTTCGGCATCATCCGCGAGCCGGCGGCACCCGCGATCCTCAACTACCTGCGGAAATTTTATCAATTCGGCTGGGCGTTTCGCGACGTGATGCGCCATGCGCCCACGATTTGCATCCCCGACGATCACGACGTTTTCCAAGGCAACATCTGGGGCGAGGGCGGCACCAAGATGTCGATCACCGCCGCTGATCCCGGCGCCTCATCGAAGGGCGGCTACATCGAGCCGGCCCGCATGGTGAACGCCGTGCATCGGACCAACGTCTCGCACCACCCGGACCCGTTTGACCCGACGCCGAGCAAACAAGACATCAGCGTTTACTACGGAGACATGGTCTATGGTGGCGTGAGTTTCGCGATCCTCGCCGATCGCCAGTGGAAGAGCGGGCCAGAGCGCGTAAAGACCGGTGGTCCGCGAGCCGATCATGTGACCGATCCTAATTTCGACACCCGGACCCTCGACCAACCGGGCTTGGTTCTGCTCGGCGAACGGCAGGAAGCGTTCTTGAAAAAATGGGCGCAGGACTGGCGCGGGCACTCGCTCAAAGCCGTGCTCAGCCAGACGGTGTTCGCCGCCGTCGCCACGCACCACGGGCGATTGGATGGGTTTCTCAAAGGCGACCTCGACTCCGGCGCGTGGCCGCAAACCGCGCGCAATCGCGCGATTGATATCATGCGTCCCGCGATGGCCCTGCACATCAACGGCGACCAACACCTCGCCACGCTCGTGCAAT
>NSIG01000061.1 GCA_002737275.1 Opitutia bacterium | reverse complement strand
ATCACGTGATCGACCTGCGCATCGGTCAGCTCGGGAAAAATCGGCAGACTCACACACGTGTTCGCCGTGAGTTCGGAAACCGGGAACGACCCGACCCCATAGCCGAGACCGGCGTAGCATTTTTGCAGGTGCAACGGCACAGGATAAATCAGATCGGTGCCGACCTCCGCCCGCGTTAGGTGCTCGCGCAGCGCGTCCCGCCGCGGATAACGAATCGTGAACTGGTGGTAGACCGATCCGCCGTAAGCCGGTTGCTCCGGGAGCTGTACATCCGCCAGCGTGATCCCGGCTAGGTAACGCGCGGCGATCGCCTGGCGGCGCGCCGTCCACCCGGCGAGGTAGGGCAGCTTCACGTTGAGCAGCGCGCCTTGGAAACCATCCATCCGGAAATTCCCGCCAATCATGTCGTGGTAGTAGCGTCGGTCGGATCCATGCACGCGGATGTGCCGGGCCTTGATGTGCACCCCCTCGTCCTTCGCGACAAACGCCCCGCCCTCGCCACAGCCGCCGAGATTTTTCGTCGGGTAAAAACTGAACGTGCCCACGTCGCCCATCAGACCGACCGGCTTGCCCTTGTAGCTCGCACCGATCGCTTGGGCGCAGTCCTCGATCACGTAAAGCCCGTGCTTGCGGGCGATGGCGATCAACTCATCCAGCCGCGCCGGTTGCCCAAAGAGGTGGACGACGATGATCCCCTTGGTCCGCGGGGTGATCGCGGCCTCGACCTTCTCCGGGTCAAGGTTGTAAGTGCCCGGCTCGATGTCGGCAAAGACCGGGGTCGCGCCGACGTAATTGATGCCCCAAGCGGACGAAATAAACGTGAACGGCGCCGTGATGACTTCATCACCGGGGCCAAATCCCGCGATCATGCACGCGACGTGCAGGGGCGACGTGCCGCTGTTCATCGCGAGCACGCGCGGATACCCGAGCGTCTGCGCAAAGTTTGCCTCGAATTCCTCTACGTCCTTACCGAGGCAGAAACGCGTCGCGTCGTAGGTCGCAGTGAGCGCGGCGAGCGCGGGCTCGCGCAGGGCGCGGTGTTGGAGGCTCAGGTCGAGGAACGGGACTTTCATTTGCCGAGTTTTTTAACCAGTGACTCGACCAAGCTGTCGAGACTGGGCGTCTTGGCGCTGAAACCAACCGGAACTCCCAGTTCCTTCATCGTCGCTCCGGTTTGCGGTCCGATGCTGCCGGCCAGAGGCGAGATTGCATCTTTGCCGAGTTTGAGCGCAGCCGCTTGATCGGCGAATGACTGCACGGCCGACGAACTTGCAAAAAGAATCGCATCCGCCCCTCGCGCCCGAAAATCGGCGGCGGCGGGCGAGCCACTGAGATCGGTCTGCTCGGTTTTGTAAACCTGCAGCGTGTCCACGATCGCGCGGGCCGCGGTGAGTTTATCGACGAGATCGTCCCGGCTGAGCGAGCCGGCAACGACGAGAATCTTGGCATGGTCGAGACTGCCCGTCGCAATCAATGCCTCCGCGAGCGCCTCGGCCGTCGCGATCTTGGGCTGACACTCGATCTTGAGGTGCAAGGCCCGGATCGCCTCGGCTGTCGCCTCGCCGATGCAAGCGAAGCGAATCAGACCGAGGGAACGGATGTCGTCGAAGATCCGGCGGATCTCTTCGAAAAAATAGCGCACGCCATTGGGACTCGTGAAGACGAGCCAATCGTAGCTGCCGAACTCGAGGAAAACATCGGCGAGCGCGTCGTTGGAAACCTCCTTGGTGATGGAGATAAGCGGCAACTCGATCACCTCGGCGCCGAGCGCGGTGAGTTTGACGGCCAGTTCTGGCGCTTGATCGCGGGCACGCGTCACCGCAATGCGGCGACCGTTAAGGGGAAGAACACTACTCATAAAATTAGACCCAATTGTTTGAGCACCCGAGCGGCGGTGGCCGCGGGCTCGTTGATGTCATCGGACGAAATCGGAAGGCTGCGCACACCGATGTTTTCGTGAAAAAGATAAAGCGTGTCGGCCGTCGCATGAACGCCCAGCGCCGTCTGGCAGCCGCCACCAAGGGCCAACTGGAAGGCCCGTTCCAAATTCACGGCGCGGGCGGTCGGTACGTCGAAAATCGTGGCATACTTGGCTGCATCGGCCACGCGGCACTGGACGGCGATCGCCCCCTGCCCCACCGCCGGCACCATCTGCGTGCACTCCAGCGTCACAAAGGTGAGCCCGGGCCACGTCTCGATCCCCAGCCGGATCAGACCGGCGGCGGCGAGCACCGTAGCGTCGGCCAGCCCATCGACCGAGATCTTGCGCAGGCGTGTATCCACGTTGCCGCGGATGCCGGGGAACTGAGCCGCAGGATACAACCGCGCGAGCTGGGCGCGGCGACGCGGACTGCCCGTGGCGACGGTCACCGGCTCTGTGATGCCCTGCCGCAGAATCAAAACATCCCGCGCATCGGCGCGCGGCAGGTAGCCGACGACCGTGAGGCCGGCCGGCATGGCGCCGGGAAGGTCCTTCGCGCTATGGACGGCAAAGTCGGCCTCACCGCGCAGGAGCGCAGCCTCCAGTTCGCCCGTGAAGAGGCCTTTGCCACCGCGCTGTTCGAGCGACCAATCGGCCTGCCGGTCGCCGGTGGTGACCAGCTTCAACAGCTCCGTTTCGCAACCCAGCATGGCCCGCAGGTGGGCAGCGACAGCCGCGGCTTGGACCAGGGCGAGCGGGCTTTGGCGAGTGACGAGGACAGGTTTGAACACGGAAAAGAAAAGGGCGCAGACAGTGTCTGCGCCCGGAAGGTTTTGGCAACGGTGAGGTTCGCCGCGCTCAGTAGCTGGCCTGAACGCCCTTGAGATTCTTCTTGGCCATCCACGGCATCATGCTGCGGAGGTAGGCACCGGTCTTCTCGATTTGGTGCTTCTCGCCGGCCTTGAGGAGGGCGTTGTAGTTCTTGAGACCGCCCTTGTGCTCCTTGACCCACTCTTTGGTGAATTGGCCGGATTGGATCTCCTTAAGTATCTTCTTCATCACGACCTTGGTCTGCTTGTTGATCACGCGCGGGCCGCGGGTGATGTCACCGAACTTCGCAGTTTCCGAGATCGAGAAACGCATGCCGGCGATGCCGGATTCATACATCAGATCACAGATAAGCTTCAGCTCATGGAGACACTCGAAGTAAGCCATCTCGGGTTGGTAACCGGCCTCAACGAGGGTCTCGAAGCCGGCCTGGACGAGAGCGCTGGCGCCGCCGCAGAGCACGGCCTGTTCGCCGAAGAGATCGGTCTCGGTCTCTTCCTTAAAGGACGTCTGAAGCACGCCCGCCCGGGTCGAACCAATGCCCTTGGCCCAAGCCAAGGCGTTTTTCTTGGCTGACTTGGATTTGTCCTGCGCGACGGCGACGAGCGCCGGCATACCTTTGCCCTCGGCGTAAAGACGACGGACCATGTGGCCCGGGCCCTTGGGTGCGACCATGATGCAATCGACGTCCTTCGGGAGTTTGATCAGGCCGAAGTGAATCGCGAGGCCGTGACTAAAAAGGAGGGTCTTGCCCTTACTAAGATTGGGCAAAATGGAGCTAGCGTAGACGTCGGCCTGCTTCATGTCAGGCAAACCGACCATGATGATGTCGGCCCGGCGAACGGCTTCACCGGTCTCGACGACCTCGAAGCCGTGCGACTCAGCGACCGCCTTGGATTTCGAGCCCTCATAAAGGCCGATGATGACCTTGCAGCCGCTTTCCTTAAGGTTGAGAGCATGGGCGTGGCCCTGCGATCCGTAGCCGAGGACGGCGAGCGTTTTGTTTTTAAACACGCCGAGATCGGCGTCTTTGTCGATGTAGACTTTGGCGGGCATGGTGGAAAGTGGGTTCGAGTTTTTGGGTTTCGGGTTGCGAATAAGAAACAGAAATTAGCGCCGGAGGGCGAGTTGGCCGGTGCGGGCAAGCTCGATGATGCCAAACGGCTCCAGCAGACCGAGGAAGGCGTTGATCTTCGCCTCATCGCCGGTGACCTCGATAATGAGTGAGTCCACGGAGAGATTGACGATCTTAGCTCGGAATACGCCGGCGATCTGGAGCAACTCGGCGCGATTGGCCGAGTCGGCCCGAACCTTGATCAAGACCAACTCACGGGCGACCGCTTGACCGTCGCTGAAATCGGAGACGTCGACGACGTTGACCAGCTTCCGGAGTTGTTTGGTGCAAAGCCCGAGAGCGGCTTCATCACCTTTGAGCACGATGGTGATCCGGGAAAGCGATGCATCGTGGGTGGGCGCGACGTTGAGGGAATCGATGTTGAAGCCGCGACCGGAAATCATACCGGTGACGCGCGCCAAAACGCCGAATGTGTTCTCAACGAGGACCGAAATCGTGTGTCGCATGAAATTTAGGAGAAAAGGTGAAATGGTGGACGCTGAGGGACTCGAACCCCCGACCCTCTCGGTGTAAGCGAGATGCTCTAACCAACTGAGCTAAGCGTCCGAACCGAGGGAAGAGGAAAACGTGCGGGCAGTGGCGATGACAAGGAATTATTCGGGCGTGGCATCGACCGCCGATGCAACGAAAAATCAGCGCGCGGCCTTCGGCCGGAGGATGCCGTCGCGCACCATGAGTTCGGCGTTTTGGAGGGCATTTAGGGCGGCTCCCTTCCAGAGATTGTCGCCACTCGCCCAGAGGGAAAGCCCGTTGTCGAGCGCCGTATCCACGCGGATCCGACCAACCCCGCACTGCACTCGGCGGCTGAAGTCGAGGGGAGTCGGGTAAAGGCGCTGCTCCGGATCATCAACCAACTGGGCCCCGGCAAACCCCGCGATCGCCTCGCGAGCCGCGGCAACATCGACCGGGCGCTCAAACTCGGCGTTCACCGCGACTGAGTGAGCCCGCACCACCGACACGCGCACACAGGTCGCGGAGACTTTTAGGTCGGGCAAGCCCATGATCCGTCGGCTTTCCTCTCGCATTTTCGTTTCCTCGCCGGTGTAACCGTCGGCTCCAAACGAATCGACCTGCGGGATGGCGTTGAACGCGATTTGGTAAGGATAAACCTTATTCGTCACCGGCGCGCCCGCGACATGGGCTTGAATTTGCGCTTCGAGTTCGTCCACCGCGTCGGCGCCCGTGCCCGAGACCGACTGATAAGTGGCGACAAAATAACGCTTCAGGCCAAACCGGAGATGCAACGGCCAAAGTGCCATCAACGTGACGGCCGTCGAGCAATTGGGATTGGCAATGATTCCCTGATGTGAGCGCAGGCCCTCCGGATTGATCTCGGGAATCACGAGCGGCACCGCCGGGTCCATCCGATAGGCGGAGCTCTTATCGATCACGAGGCACCCCGCTTCGACCGCGTCGGGCGCGAGCGCCCGGCTCGTGGCGGCATCAACGGCGAAGAACGCCACGTCAACATCGCCGAATACGCCCGGCTTCGCTTCTTCAACGGTGAATCTTTGACCGCCGCTTTCGATGACTTTACCCACCGACCGCGCCGAGGCAAAAAGCCGCAACCGGGCCAATGGAAAATTTCGCCCGAGCAAAAGCGCGAGCAGCTCTTGACCGACGACGCCCGTAGCGCCGACGATTGCGACTGTGAAGGAAGCGGTCTTGTCCATGGAATCTCTCTGGGAGTCTTACAACCAAACCCGCACCGGCCTCGGCATCAAGCCCGCAGACCGGGTTATGCTGGTACGGATCTCCTCGTCGACCCTGCAATTCTACCGGACCGGAAACCTCGTGAAGAGCTGGGGTATCTCCACCTCCAAGCGCCCGCCTTCGAATGTGAAGGACTCTCTTGGCACGCCGCGCGGGCTCCACGAAATCGCCGAGCGCATCGGCGCCGGTCAACCGCCCGGAATGGTTTTCAAATCCCGGGTGCCCACCGGTCGGCACTATGGCGAACTCCCCGATGCGGCGGTGAGCGACAATCTCATCACGAGCCGCATCCTGTGGCTTCGTGGACTCGAAACCGGCGTGAATCTCGGAGGCAACGTCGATACCTACGAGCGCTACGTCTACATCCACGGCACGAATCACGAAAGCCGCCTCGGCGAGCCCTTGAGCTCGGGCTGCGTGCTGATGGGCAATCTCGATATCGTCGAGCTCTACGACGACGTGCGCACCGGCGACCACGTTTTCATTGCCGACTGAGCGTTCCGCTTCGGGCGCCGGGCGTCGCTAGCTCCCGCGCACCGCAGCGAGCAAGCGCAAGTAGTCTTCATCCAACTGGCTGTTCGGCTCGAATTTCAACGCTTGCCGCGCCCGCACCAGCGCACGCTCTGCCGCCGGTTTGTGACCCAGCCGAACCAAATGCTGCACGAACGTGACCACCACCTGGTCAAAAAATCCGATCCCCGCACCTTGCCCGAAACTCGCCAAGACCGACTGATAAGTTCGCTCCTGGGCCTGCACGGGATCGGTCGCCATGCTCCGAAGCAAAATCTCCCGCGCTTGTTGAGCGCTAAGATCACCTCGCTTTGACCGGTTGCGCCGAGCGACATCCCGCTCCTCGGCTTCGGCCGCGCTTGTTTCGCCCCGCGCTCTCAGGCTCGCACTCACTCGGTTGGAGAAACCGGCCGCGACATCCGGGTACAACTGAAACGCGAGCGCCGCCTCACGCAGCACCGCCTCGATCTGCCGTGGCGTGCGAGGCAACTTGGCCTCGGCCGCCAAGAGCGTTTCCCATGCCGGGAGATTTCGCCGCTCAAGCGTCACCGCTTTCCGGGCCGCCCGCGCCGCCGCGGCGAAGTCCTTGGTGGCCAAAAAATCCTCGGCGAACGCCCGGTGGCCGGCCGACTGCCGAAAAGTCGGCAACGTGCGGAAGCGTTCCGCGAGAAACTTGAGCTCATGATCGGAGATTTGTCTCCACGTCTGCGGGTCCAGCGCATAGCCGGTGATAAAGCGCTGCTCGGCGTAGCGGCCGACATCCAATTTCCATTTTTGGGCAGTATCGAGAAACCCGAACCACGCGTGCCGGCCATCGTTGCCCGCGCCCGTAAAAAACAACGTCGGAACGCCCCGCGCCTTTCCGGTCTCCGTCGCAAAATACGCTTGGTCGACGCAAATGCCGCCGGCCTGCAAAATGTCGTGGAGCGTGTAGGTGGCGCCGGGCCAGACGGGATGGTTGTTGGCCATGCGATCCTGCCGGTAACGCACCATCGTGTAGGCGCGGTCCAGATGGCTGAGCGGGTAGTCGACCACTTGTTGCGTCCACTTCAACTCGGCCAAGGGTGCCGCCGCGTCGACGACGAATTTCAATTCGTCGGCCTGCAAGCGAGCGAGCCGGTGGAAGGTTCGACCGGCCACATCCTCCGCGATCCGCCAGTCAAAGATCTCGGACGGGGCGTTCATCTTTCTCGGCAGCGCCGTCGCCGAGACTTGACCGTGCGGCCAATGCGGCGGAGGCGGCACGTCGTGCACGAGCGCGATCGCCAGCGCGAGCGAGGAATACCGGGCGAACTTGACCGGATCGCGGCCATGCAAGGCGTTGAGAATCTGAAACGCCGCGGGCAGGTGGTCCTGCGGAGCCAAGAGCGAAAAGAACTCGTCGCCGAACGCCGCATTGCCCACGAGCCAGCGCTGCAGATCGGGCGACAGCCAGCGGCCCAAAGGCAGATTAACGGTGTCATAAAGAGAGGCCAGGTTGGGGCGCCCAACCCGGGCGCCCTCAATGGCTTTGATCCACTCCGGCACGAACTCCGCCTCGCTCTTGGCCAACAACGCCGCCCAACGGGCGACTACAAGCCACCGGTTTGCCGCCTCCGATCGCTCACGCAAGTAGGCCGTCCGCGCCGCGGTGCGGAGTAGCGGCACGGACGCGCGCCATTGATCCGTCCCTGCCGCTTTGGCCAATTCGGCGAGCCGAGCGGGCGTGGGAGGCAAAACCGCCTCCGTGTCCGAAATCGGTGCCGGGGCCGGATATCCACCGACGCCCACCGTCAGACCCAAACCCAACAAAAATGTCCGTACCGACATGACTTGATTCAGTTGGGAGTCGTCACCGGGGCAAACCTGATCGCGCGCCGCCCGACCGCCGGGGCACCAGTGAAAATAGAAACCCCGCTCACCGTATCCTAGGCGGGCGGGGTTTCGTTTATCCGGCGGCTGGCCGGTTGGTTTAGGGCGTCACACCCGTCGCAGCGGGGGGCGCCTTTTGTTTGAAAGTGAGCTTCTCGCCGTCGCGCTCGACGATGACCGCTTCGCCCTCCTTGACGTCTCCGCGCAGGAGCGCCTCGGCGAGCGGATCTTCAACGTAGTGCTCGACCGCGCGCCGCAGAGGACGTGCGCCATATTTCTCGTCGTAGCCTTTTTCGATCAAGAGCGCCTTGGCCTCGGTCGAAAATTCGAGGGTGATCTTCCGATCGACGAGGCGCTTGGCGAACTTGGTGATCTCGATCTCGACGATCTTGATCAGGTCATTCTTATCCAGCGGCCGGAAGAAAACGATGTCGGAAATGCGGTTAAGAAACTCCGGTTTGAACACCCGCTTGGCTTCTTCGAGCACCTTCTCGCGCATCTTTTCGGCGTCGTTGAAGGTCGTGGCGGCAGCGGCAAAACCCATGGAGGTTTGGCGCTGCAAGAGCGCGGCGCCGACGTTGCTCGTCATGATGATAATCGTATTGCGGAAATCCACCGTGCGACCGAGTGAATCCGTCAGACGACCGTCCTCCAAGATCTGGAGAAGAATCTGCAGCACGTCGGGGTGCGCCTTCTCAACCTCGTCGAATAGGATGACGGCGTAAGGCCGGCGACGGACGGCTTCGGTGAGTTGGCCGCCTTCTTCGTAGCCGACGTAGCCGGGAGGCGAGCCCACGAGGCGTGAGACGGCGAATTTTTCCATGTATTCGCTCATGTCGATCTGAATGAGCGCGTCTTGGTTGCCGAACATCTGCATCGCGAGCTGCTTCGCGGTCTCCGTTTTGCCGACGCCGGTGGGGCCGACGAACATGAACGAGCCGATTGGGCGGCGCGGGTCTTTGAGGTCGGCGCGCGAGCGGCGGAGGGCCCGGGCGATGGCGTTGGCGGCAATTTCTTGGCCGACTACGTTTTTCTGAATCTCCAGTTCGAGCGTGAGCAATTTCTCGCTCTCCTTCTTCTCCATCCGGGAAAGCGGGATTCCGGTCCAGTCGGCCACGACCTGCATCATGAGCTCTTCGTCGATCTGAATCCGTTTTTCGTCGCGGGACTTACGCCACTCCGCCGTGATTTCGTCCTGTTTCGCGCGGAGTTGTTTCTCGGTGTCGCGCTGTTTCGCGGCCTCCTCGAAGTGCTGGTCAGCGATCGCTTTTTCCTTAGCGGCGCAAACGCTTTCAATTTCCTTGGTCAGGCCGTCGATGTCGGGCGGGCGCACGAGAGCAGAAATACGGGCTCGCGAGCCGGCCTCGTCCATGACGTCGATGGCCTTATCAGGCAGAAAGCGGCCCGTGATATAGCGGTCGGAAAGCTTGGCCGCCGCTTCAAGTGATTTGTCGCTGAAGGTGGCCTTGTGATGATCTTCGTATTTGCCCCGGATACCCTTAAGAATCGTAATCGTGTCTTCGACCGAGGGCGGCTCAATTTTCACGCTCTGGAATCGACGGTCGAGGGCGGAGTCTTTCTCGATGTATTTGCGATACTCGTTGAGCGTAGTCGCGCCGATGCATTGGAGTTCTCCGCGGGAAAGCGCGGGCTTGAAGATGTTGGATGCATCCATCGCGCCCTCGGCCGCGCCCGCGCCGACGATCGTGTGCATCTCATCGATGAAGATGATGACGTTTTTTGCCCGCTTCACCTCATCCATGACCGCCTTGATGCGCTCCTCGAACTGGCCGCGGTATTTGGTCCCGGCGACCATGAGGGCGAGATCGAGCGTGATGACTTTTTTGTCGGCAAGAATCTCAGGCACGTTTCCGGCCACAATTTCTTGGGCGAGGCCCTCGGCAATTGCCGTCTTGCCCACGCCGGCCTCGCCGATGAGCACCGGATTATTTTTTGTGCGACGGCAAAGAATCTGCACGACGCGACGAATCTCGTTTTTCCGACCGACGACAGGATCCATTTCGCCTTTGCGGGCGAGTTCCGTGAGGTCGCGACCAAAGGCCTTGAGCGCCGGGGTCTTCACTTCTTTCTTCTCATCGGATGCGCCCGACGTGCGCTGGGGCGATCCCGCGGCGGCTTCGTCGCCGGGTGCGCCGGATTCGCCCGAACCGCTGCCCGAGAACTGCGGATCGAGTTCGCGGAGAATTTCGTTGCGGGTGCGTTCGATATCGATGTCGAGCGACTTGAGCACGCGCGCGGCTACGCCTTCGCCTTCACGGAGCAATCCGAGCAAAATGTGTTCGGTGCCGACGTAAGAATGGTTGAGCGTCTTCGCTTCCTTCCCGGCAAGGGCGAGGACTTTTTTGACGCGCGGTGTGTAGGGAATGCTCCCGGGCGCCTTGGTTTCTTGGCCGGTGCCTACTTGTTTCTCGACGGCCCCGCGCACCGTTTCGAGGTCGAGCCCCATCTTTTGCAGCACGCTCACGGCGACGCCTTGGCCTAGTTTGATCAGCCCAAGAAGAATGTGCTCGGTGCCCACGTAGTTGTGGTGAAACCGGTCAGCTTCTTTCCGGGCGAGCGCGAGCACCTGCTGGGCGCGCGGCGTGAAATTATTCATGGGTTCTTGGGACATCGGCGTAAAGTAAAGTGCGGTTTAGTTCTTTTCGCAGTTAATAGGAGAGAAATCCGGGTGCACAAAATTGGCAAACTCGGAACGGAGGTGCGCGGCGCGCAGCAAATCGCGTTGGCCGGGATCAAATTCACCCTTTTGCGCGTGCTGGAGATGCCCCGGTTGGGCTTCGATGAACAGTCGGTCGATGGTCGAGCGGTTGGCGTCCGGAAATGCACCGAGGTCGATCCCGAGCCGGATTAACGACAACAGATTCATGGCCTCACTCGAGTTGAGTAAATGGCTGTTTTGCAAAATCCCAAAAGCACGACCGATTTTATCGAAGAGTTTACCCGCATCGGCTTCGAGGAGCTTCTCCCGCGCATTGAGCTCATGCTCGATGATTGATTGGAGCACGCTGGTCAGACGTTTCAAAATCGCTTCCTCGGATTCGCCGAGAGTCGTCTGGTTCGAGATTTGAAAAATACTTCCGCTCGCATCGGAGCCTTCGCCAAAAAGTCCGCGCACGACCATGCCGAGTTGGTTAACCGCGCGGACGACCTTTTCCATCTGGCTGGCAATGACCAACGCCGGCAAGTGCATCATCGCGGACGCCCTCATGCCGGTGCCTAGGTTCGTCGGGCAAGCGGTGAGATAGCCGAGCGTCGGCGAGAAAGCAAAGTCGAGGCTGGCCTCCAGCGAGGTGTCGAGGTCGTTGATAATATTCCAGCTCTTTTTGAGCTGAAAGCCGGCGCGCAACACCTGGATGCGGAGATGGTCCTCTTCGTTGACCATCACGGACACCGTCTGGTCTTTGCTGATGATGACCGCGCTCCCCTGCTTGGATCCGCTGAGTTCGCGGCTGATCAGGTGGCGCTCGACGAGAATTTGTTTTTCGAGTTCGCCGAGTTCGCTGACGGACACGCTCAAATTTCGTTTGAGCGGCACCGTTGCCGCAACGGCGGCCGAGCAGGTCTCAGCGATTTTGGCCCGTTGCGCCGGAGTCGCCCAGCCGGGAAAAGGCTTACCGGCTAGGTTGCGCGCGAGGCGGATACGCGTCATCAGCACGATCGCGGTCTTGTTGCTGGCGGCGTCCGTCAGCTCCGAAGGCGTAGCGATGAGCGAGGCGATCGTCATGGGAGTATCAGCGCGGCGGCGGCTGGTTGGCGGCTTGTTTGACTTGGCTGATTTCATCGCGAGTGCGGGCGGCTTCTTCGAAACGCTCGGACTTGATGGCGTCCGTGAGGTCGAGCTCGAGCTTGGTGAGTTTTTCGTGGAGAAATTTGCGGGCAAGCGCCGTTTGCGGGACCTTTCCGCTGTGCGTGATTCCTTTGTGCATCCCGTCCAGCATTGGATCGAGCATCCCCTTAAAGGTGTCATAACACGCTGCGCAACCGAACCGACCATGCTTCTTGAAATCGAGTTGGGTGTAGCCGCATGACTCGCAGCGCAGAGCTCCGCCGCTGGGTTCGGGATTCAATGAAGCCTTGAGCAACAAATCAGAAAGCGAGAATCCGCTCGGATCAGTGACCCCTTTGGCTTGGGCACACGCCTCGCAAAGGTCCACCTTGTGGACTTTGCTGCTCACAATCTGAGTGAGATGGACGGTCGCGGGCTTGTCGCAGAGATCGCATTTTAACGGGTTGGCCATGGAGCGGTTTGATTCTGCAGGGAACATGCCATGGCAACTCGCTCTGGCAAGTGCGCGGAACGAAGAATTCCAGCTGAGCCCGATTGGCTCAATCGCGGATCGGACCCTGCGCACATCTGGCCCGCCCGGGTCAAATGCGCGTGCCTTCGATTAGCACGCGGCGGCGGAAAGCCTCGAGCACACGGTGAGTGATGGGGCCGGGTTTACCGGTGCCGATCACTCGCCCGTCCAACTTGACGACCGGGATAACCTCGGCGCCGGAACCGGTGAGAAAACACTCGTCGGCGCACCAGATGTCGTAACGCGTCATGTCCGACTCTCGCAAGGGCACTCCTAGCTCAGCCGCGATGTCGATGACCGCACCGCGCGTGATACCTTTGAGTGCGCCTTGGGATGCGGCTGGAGTGATGATCGTCCCCTTGTGCACGATGAAGACATTGTCGGCCGTGCACTCGGCCACATAACCCTGCTCGTTGAGCATGATCGCCTCCAACGCCCCAAAGAGCTTTGCCTCGATTTTACCCAAGATATTATTGAGATAATTCAACGACTTGATCGCCGGCGGCAAAGACGCGGGGCCGATGCGGCGCGTAGGCACCGTCACGATCGCGAGGCCGTTGTCGTAGTGCTCCTGCGGATAAAGCGAGATCTTCGACGCGATGATGAAGATCGTCGGCTTTGGGCAAAGCCACGGCGCCAGACCCAGATCACCCACACCGCGCGTGACGACGAGACGGATATAGGCGTCGGTCAGGCCGTTTTGGCGGCACGTCTCGCAGGTCGCTGCTCGAATTTCGTCCCGAGTGAGCGGCAGCTTTAACATAATTGCCTTGGCGGAGTATTCGAGCCGTTCTAAGTGCTCCTCCAACCGGAAAATATTGCCGTCATAAAGCCGGATACCTTCGAACACGCCGTCGCCGTAGAGCAGCCCATGGTCGAACACGGACACTTTGGCCTCGGACGAGTCGACGAATTTTCCATCCAAATAGATCTTCATCTTTACAGCGTAGGCGGGCGCGAAAAGCTTTGTCCAGTCCTCGTCGGCTAGATTCTGCTTGAGGTCGGCGGGGTTCGTCCAAATTTTCAAGGTGCTATTCGCCTTCCCGCTTCACCCTCCCTAATAACATGCGCTCCTCCGCTAGAAAAATCCTCGCCGGCTTCACCCTCATCGAATTGCTCACGGTCATCGCGATCATCGGTATCCTTGCCGCGATCATCATACCCACCGTCGGTACGGTCCGGGAAAAAGCCCAGCGGGCGGTGGATGGAAATAACATTCGCGAAATCCTGAAGGCCGCGCAGATTTATGCAGGCGACAACCAAGACCGGCTGCCCGACCCTTTCAACATCAGCAACGCCGTCCTCAACTCACCCCAGCTTGCTTGGAAGTGGCCCGGTATTTTGGCGAAAAACAATATTCTGACCGACCCCAGCTTCTATTTTGCGAAAAACGACACCGCGTTCAATTCCAACATACCACTCCAGTTCATCATCACACCGAGCACGGCCCGAAACACACTCCATCCCAGCTTTACCAACGCCCGCTCGCCCTCTTGGGAGTTTGTCGGCGGGGTCAAAATGAGCGATGCCGCAACCACGCCCGTTCTTTATACCCGCGGCCTGCAAGCCAACGGCACTTGGAGTCCAACCAGCGGTGTCTATCGGGATACCGGCGGATTCATCGCGTTTCTCGGCGGCAACATTTCATTCTACCCCAACGTTTCCACCCCGACAACCAGCCCGTTCCTGACTAACAACGCCACCAGCACCAGCCAGACGAAGCCCATCGATATTCGTCAGGCGATCCCCTTCAACACCGTCGCCGCGAGCACCGGCCGGATTTACGGAATCCCGCCTCCAGCAGGCGGGGGCGGCATGGTCGGATCCGCCAACGGCACCGTTGCCAGCCGGGGTCCCTGACCACCGGTCCCATTCAGCGAATATCCGCCCGGCCCGCCTTGCGCGCGCCGGGTTTTTTATTTCCCGCTTCCCCCTCTCCGCCCCGCCGATCATCCTGCCTGCATCGCATCATGCTCACCGCCGCCCCCGTGCCCGCCAACCAAACCACCTACGTCATCGGCCACAAAAACCCCGACGCCGATTCAATCTGCTCCGCGCTGGCCTACGCTGCATTCAAGGAGGCCCGCGGCGAGACCGGCTATGTCGCCGCCCGTTGCGGCAACTCCAACGCCCGCATCGACACCATTCTCGCGCGCTTCAACCAAAGCCTGCCGGTCTACCTCAGCGATGTCTCTCCGCGCGTACGCGATTTGATGGTCTCGGAGGTCGTAACCGTCGCGCCCGAGGCCACCTGCGCCGAAGCCTTGGAACTCATCGATCGCCACAATATCCGCCTGCTGCCGGTAATCACCGCCCAGCGTCACGTCGTCGGTACCATCTCGCTCCCCCACCTCGGTGGCATCTTCATTCCCCGTCTCAGCGAACCCCGCAGTATGCGCCAAGTCAGATCGTCGCTTTCTTATATGGTCCGCACGCTCAAGGCAACGGCTCTGCACCTCGTCGACGCCGACCGCGTGGATGAATATTTCATCCGCGTCGGAGCGATGGATGTTGGGTCGTTCTGGAAAATCTCGGAGCGGGAAAACATCAGAGCCGACAAATCTCTGATCATCGTCGGCGACCGGCGTGACATTCAAGGCCGCGCCATAACCCTTGGCGTCAGGGCCTTGATCATCACGGGCGGCCAACCCGTCGACGATGACATTATCCGCCTCGCCACCAATGCCGGCGTCAGCGTTATCAGCAGCCCTTGGGATTCCGCGACCACCGCCCTCTGCGTCCGCACCGCCACCACGATTGAACATATCGTCGAAAAGCAGTTCCTCTCCTTTCATCCCGACGCCCGAATCGCGGACATTCGCAGAAAATTTTCCGCGCTCACCGCTCCAGCCGCCATGATCGTGGATGATGACGGCACCTTGGTCGGCGTCCTTTCCAAAGGCGACATTCTTAAGCCCGTCCAGACCAGCCTCGTGTTGGTCGACCACAACGAAATGACGCAAGCGGTGAACGGCGCCGAGGACGTCACCATCACCGAGATCATCGACCATCACCGGCTCGGCGCGTTGAACACGGCCCAACCCATCTTGTTCATTAACGAGCCCGTTGGTTCCACTTGCACGATCATCGCCGATTTGTTCCGCCGCGAAGGCCTTCAGCCGTCACCTTCCATCGCCGGCATCATGATGTCAGGACTCATATCCGACACGCTCCACCTTAACGGCCCGACCACGACGCGCAAAGACGCCATTCTCCTCGCCTGGCTGGCCGAGATCGCCGGCGTAAACTCCAAGCAACTGGCCGACGAAATTTTTAATTCCGGCTCCGTCATCCTCGCCAATCCGCCCGAGCGCGTCGTCCGCTCGGACTTCAAGACCTACGACGAGGAGAATTTGCGTTTCTCCGTCTCTCAGGTCGAAGAACTGGGCTTCGGCAATTTCTGGACCCACGCCGAGCCGATCGCCGCTGCGCTTCAAGGCTTGCGGGACGAAGAGCAACTCGCGTTCGCGGCCTTGTTGGTGACCGATATCAACACGCAGAACTCCCTCCTGCTCGTCAAAGGTGACGACGCTTTAATTCAACGCATCAACTTCGCCCAAGTGGAACAGGGCGAAATCTTCGACCTGCCTGGTATCGTCAGCCGCAAGAAGCAGCTCATCCCCTACCTCACCAACCTGATCAAGGAAATGGGTGCTGACGGTATTTCCGGCACCAGCAGCACACCGCCCCGGTCTCCTAACAAACGAAGGTAACCCGCCGCGGCCTCAGATGTGCACGGCCTCGCCGAGTAACGCCGCCGCCGCCTCCATGTTGGCTTCGCTTAACGTCGGATGGGCGTGAATCGTGTGGTGGATATCCTCGATCGCCGCTTCGAGATCCATCGCCAGACCATACTCGGCGATCAACTCGGTCGCATCGGAACCGATGATGTGCGCTCCGTAAATTTCGCCGGTCTTTGCGTCCGCGATCACCTTCACAAAACCCTCGCTGTCCGCCGAGGCCACCGCCTTGCCCGAGGCCACAAACGGAAACTTGCCGACCTTGAAGTCGAGGCCTTTTTCCTTCGCCGCTTTCTCCGTCAAGCCCGTGCTCGCAACCTGCGGCTGGCAATACGTGCAGCCGGGAAAATTTTTCACGCGCTTTGGTTTTCCGTGGCCGAACATTCCGTTCACCGCGTTGAGCGCCTCAAACGTGGCGACATGCGCCAGCCACGGCGGCCCGATGATATCGCCCGCACCGTAGACGCCCTTGACGCTGGACTGATAATCATCGCCCACCTTGAGGTAATTCCGATCGAGCTCCGGCTTCAGATTCGCCGCAAAAACGCCCTCGATATTGGCCACGACGCCGATGGCCGACAACAGCACCTCGGCCTCCACCTCGATCTTCTTGTCGCCGGCAACGAGATCTACTTTGACCGTATTTTTACCGACTCGGAAGTTCTCGCACTTGGTGTTCGTGTGCAAGCCCACGCCCTGCTTCTCAAACGATTTCGCCAACGTCTTGGCCACTTCCTCATCCTCGACCGGCAGGATCTGCGGCAGCATTTCGACCAGCGTCACTTTTGAACCGAACGAGTTGTAAAAATAAGCGAACTCCACGCCGATCGCCCCCGCACCCACGATGATGATGGATTTCGGCATGACGGTGTTCGCGAGTGCCTCACGCGAGGTCATCACCCGCACCCCGTCGAGCTCCAGTCCCGGGATCTGCCGCATCTTGCAACCGGTCGCGACTAAGATGTTCCTCGCCTTCAAAATCTTGCCCGCGTGGGCGCCTTCGGTGATCGAGACCATGCCCGGCGCGCTGACCTGAGCCCGGCCAACGAAATACTCCACCTTGTTCTTCTTGAAGAGGAACTCGATCCCCTTGGCCATTTGGCCCGCGACCCCGCGCGAGCGCTCCATCACTTTTGCAAAATCAAATCCCACGTCCGTGACCGTGAGGCCGAACGTTTCCGCTTTTTTAATCTTTTGATAAAGCTCGGCGCTCTTCAGCAGCGCCTTGGTGGGAATGCAACCCCAGTTGAGACAGGTGCCGCCGGCGCGTTCCATTTCGACGCAAGCGACCTTCTTGCCGAGTTGTCCGGCGCGAATCGCCCCCGCGTAGCCCGCCGGGCCGCCGCCAATTACAACGAGATCGTAGTCCGTGATGTCTGCCATGTGGCCAACGTGCAATCGGCCCAATCTCCGTCAAATGGAAACTCCGTCCGCGCTAGATATCGATGACGTCGGTCGACTTGGCTTGGGCCGGCCGGGTCCCCACCGTCCCACCTGAACCGCTCCCCGGACCACGCGGCTTCCGCGTGAAGGCGCTGAGCACCAAATTCGTCATACCAACCACCACCGCACCCGCTACCGCCGACCAAAACGAATCGACGTGGAATCCATCGACCAGTCGTCCCACGAGCAGAAACAACAAGGCATTGATTACGACCATGCCCAACCCCAACGTTAGTAAAATGAAGGGGAGCGTGAACAGTACCATCAGCGGCTTGAGGATCACGTTGAAGAAACTCAGCAACACCACGACCACCAGCAACGTGGTGCCGCTGTCGCACGAAATACCGATTCCAAGTTTGGTCGCCAGAGTCACTCCGAGCGCGAGGATCGCCCAACGCATAAGCAGTTGCAGAAACGCCGAATTCATCGCAGTGCACTCTCCGACCTGCTGATAGCCCTGCAATGAAAATTCTCATCGTCCAAGACTATCTCCGCAGCGGCGGCACCGAGCGCCAAGCCCTCTTGCTCACCCGGGCGTTCGCCGCCGACGGACATCCCACGACCCTCCTCACCTTCCGCCCTAGCGGAGCGCTGGCCCACCTCGGCGAGGACTTGGATCACTGCTCGCTCCAGCCCTTTGATTTGCATCTCGACTGGTTTGCTCCGGGTCTGAGTTCCGCAGCAACCCGGCTCCAACCCGAGGTGGTCCTTTGCATGGGGCGAATGGCCAATTGCTACGCCGGCTACCTCCAACACCACCTCCCCCGCAGCCCGGTGGTGGCCACATTGCGCACCGGCAAAGCGCTCCCGTTTCTCTTCCGTCGTTCACTTCGCACCGTGCGCCACATCGTGGCCAACAGCCACGAGGCCCGCGCTGGTTTGATTTCAAACCAGCACCTGCCCGCGGCGAAAATCTCGGTCATTCACAACTCCTTGGTTTTCCCCGCTACCAGCGCCGCCGGTCGCAACGACGCTCTGCGTGCTCATTTCGGGGCCACGCCCGAGACCAACGTTTTACTCAACGTCGCGATGTTCCGCCCGGAAAAAAATCAACGCGAGCTCGTCCAAATCGTGGCAGGGCTGCCTGCGACCGCCGATTGGCAACTCTGGCTAGCCGGCGATGGTCCCGCCCGCGCCTCCTGCGAGCGGCTCGCCGCCGCACTCGAACTGAGCCGCCGCGTCCGGTTCCTCGGCTTCCACCGCGACCCCGCTCCGCTGTATGCCGCCGCCGACGTCGCCGTTCACGCCTCCACGAGCGAATCTCTCTCCAACTTTCTCATCGAGGCCCAAGCCCACGGCCTCCCCGCCGTGGCTTACGCTGCCCAAGGTATCGGGGAATGCTTTGTCCCGGATCGCACCGGTTGGATGATTCCATCCGCGGATCGCCCGGCGTTTATCGCGGCACTCGCGCCTCTTTTTCAACGCTCCACCCCCGCCCGAGCGGCCCTAGCCGACGAAGCCCGCGCCTTCGCCCGCACCACGTTCGACCCCGCCCGCCAAGTCGCCGCCTACCTCGATCTGTTTGCCCGCCTTTCTGCCGGCACCTAATTCCTGCCGCACGCCCCAACTCATGACCAACCAGCAGCGCACCGACTCAATCGAACGCCACTTGCGCGAGCACAAATACGCCGATCTTCACACGCTCGCCACTCGCTTCGGCGGCTCGCTTTCCACCGTGCGCCGGGTGCTCGACACGCTCGAAGCTCGCGGCGTCGCCCGGCGCCACCACGGCGGCGCATCGCTCATCGACACCGATGTGTTCGCGCAGGAATACGATTTCATCGCCCGCAACCAGCGACACCCCGATGAGAAATTCGCCATCGCCCGCCTCGTGGCCGAGCAGGTTCAGCCCGGCATGACCATCATTCTTGATGGCGGCAGCACCACTTACGCCGTCGCCCGACTGCTCGCCGACAAACACCTCCAGGTGATTACTAACTCGCTTCCCATCGCCTCGCTCTTCGGCGAGATCGGCAGCGTCGAGACGATTGTCACCGGCGGCAGTATTTACAGCCGACTCGGGGTTCTGGTTGGCCCGCTTTGCGAGCAATCCTTCGAACAAACGCACGCCGATCTCGCGATTCTCGGCGGTGCCGGCATCACCGAATGCGGCATATGGAATCACAACGCGCTCATTGTCGCCGCCCAACGCAAAATGATCGCGGCCGCCGAGCACACGATCTTCGCGCTCGATAAGTCCAAATTCGGCCGAAAGGCCCTCAGTTTGACGACGCCGTTTCAGCCCAAATTCACCATCGTCACCGATACGCGCCCTACCCCCGCTGTTTCCCGCGCGATCAACACCTCGGGCGCTAAACTCACCTTGACCAAGTAGTGTCGCATCGGGCGCGCTTGGCTGCCCGCGCGATCACCTCGTTCTCTCCTGACCCCCGCCCGTCAGCCATCATGCGGGCGGGCGCTTCCGCATTTGCCTTCTGCGACTCTGTGTCCATCCGTGCCGGCCTGTGGTTAAAAAAGTCGCTATTTCCATTCCTTCCTCGGCTCGCCCAACCTCCTCTGCACCGGAGTGCATTCGCCTTCGTGGCGTCCGCCAAAACAACCTTAAGGGCTTCGATCTCGATCTTCCCCTCGGTCGCTACGTCGTCGTCACCGGACTCAGCGGCGCCGGCAAATCCTCCCTCGTCTTCGACACCCTCCACGCCGAGGGCCAACGCCGCTACGTCGAGACCTTCTCCGCCTACACCCGCCAGTTTCTCGACCTGCTCGATAAACCCAAAGTCGACTCCATCGAAAACATCCGCCCGTCCATCGCCATCGAGCAGACCAATACCGTAAAGACCTCACGTTCCACCGTCGGCACCATGACGGAGTTGACCGATTTCTTCAAAGTCTGGTTCGCCCAAGTCGCCACGTGCTACGATCCCGCCACCGGCGAACCGGTCGAGGATGATACGCCCCAAACGATTTGGGCCAAGGCCTTCGCCGCCCTCGCCCAGCGCACAACGCTCATCACGTTCAAGGTCGAGAAACCCGCCAACCTTACTTGGACCGAGATTCTCACGAGCCTTAAAAATCAAGGCTACGTCCGCGTCCTGATCGGGGGAGCCCCGCAAAAGATCGAAGACCTTTTGGCCGGCTCCGATTTCCCCAATTCACCCGTCTCGCCGGCTCTATTCGTCGTGCAAGATCGCCTCGCGATTCAAACGGCGAACAAGTCGCGTTTCCTCGAAGCGACCGAAGCAGCGCTGCACTTTGGCCACGGCCAAGTCTATCTTTTCGCCGCCGCCGATCCTTCGACTTCGCCTTCCGAACTTAAGCTGCTACCCGCAGGGCATTTTTCCCGCGGGCTGCACTCGCCCACGACCGGCCGCACGTTCCGCGCCGCCTCGCCGGCTTTATTCTCCTTCAACTCCCCGCTGGGCGCTTGTCCCAAATGCCGCGGCTTCGGTCGCGTCATCGACATCGACTACCGCCTCGTCTTGCCGGATCACTCGCTCTCGATCAACGGCGGCGCGCTCAAATGCTGGGAAGGCGAAGTCTACCGTGCATCCCTCGACGACCTCCGCGTCTTCGCGCAGAAGAAAAAAATCCCCTGCGACGTGCCCTTCGCCGCGCTCACCGCCGAGCAAAAATTTTTTATCATCGACGGCGAACCCGACTACGGCGAAGACAACGACAAGACCTGGCCCAAGTATTGGTATGGCGTGAAGGGGTTCTTCAAGTGGCTCGAAAAGACCGCGTATAAGATGCACGTCCGCGTCTTTCTTTCCCGCTACCGCGCCTACAATCCCTGCCCCGACTGCGGCGGCCAACGTCTCCAACCCGAGTCTCTTTGTTGGCAATGGCAGGGCCGCACGCTCCCGCAACTTTACCAACTCCCGGTCAGCACTCTGCTGAACCTGATCTCACGAGCTCAAATTTCCACGCCCAAATCTGAAACCTCTTCCGGCCCGGACCACGCGATTGTTTCTATCCTCACCCGTCTGCGTTACCTTGAACAAGTCGGTCTCGGCTACCTAACGCTCGACCGTCAGTCCAAAACTCTTTCGGGCGGCGAAGTCCAACGCGTCAACCTTACCAGCTGTCTCGGCACTTCGCTCGTCGACACGCTCTTCGTCCTCGACGAACCCAGCGTCGGCTTGCACCCGCGCGACATCGACCGACTCATCGCGATCATCCGCACCTTGACCGATTCCGGTAACACCGTCGTCGTTGTCGAGCACGACGAAGCGATGATCCGCGCCGCCGACCACGTCGTTGAAATAGGACCCGAGCCCGGTGCCCGCGGTGGTCACGTTGTCTTCCAAGGCGACATTCCCGCCCTGCTTACGTCTCCTTTTAGCATCACAGGAAGCTACCTTTCCGGCCGACAATCCATCGCCGTCCCCGAGCGACGCCGTCCGGTGCCGGTTGATCACCCCTCCGTCCGTTTCACCAACGCCACGAAGCACAATCTCCGTAGCCTCTCGTTCCGCCTCCCCTTGCAACGTTTGGTCGGCCTGAGCGGCGTCTCCGGCTCCGGCAAATCCACTTTGCTCGATCACGTCATCTATCAGGGTCTGCTCGCCCAGCGCCTCCAACTCACCGACGACCCCGCCGCCATCGAAGCCATCGCCAGCGATCTCACGTTCTCCGAGATCGTTCTCGTCGACCAATCTCCGCTCTCCCGCACCCCACGCTCAAACCCCGCTCTTTACACCGAAGCATGGGAGCTCATCCGCGAACTCTACGCTGAAACTCCCGCCGCCTTGGCCGCCGGCTTCAACGCTTCTTCGTTTTCCTTCAATTCCGGCGAAGGCCGCTGCGATCACTGCCAAGGACTCGGCTACGAACGCGTCGAGATGCAGTTCCTCTCCGACGTCTTTGTGTCATGCCCCGTGTGCGAGGGTCGTCGCTTTAAACCGGAAGTCCTCGCTGTCCAATGGCAGCAAAAGTCCGTCGCCGATCTCCTCGCGACCAGCATCACCGATGCCCTCCCGCTCTTCAATCCGACCACAGCTCCTGTTTCTCGCCGCGACACCGCCGCCCTCGCGACGATCCGCCAGCGTCTCTCCACCCTCGAGTCGGTCGGTCTCGGCTACCTCACCCTCGGCCAGCCGCTCAACACGCTCAGCGGCGGTGAATCCCAACGCCTGAAACTCGTTCGCTACCTCGGAGCGTTCGCCGGCTCGGCAGGCCCTCAAGTTTCAGTTCCCAGCTCTCAGGTCGCGCCTTCACCCGGCGCTCTCCTCTTGCTCGACGAGCCCACCACCGGCCTCCATCGCCACGACGTCAAACGTCTCCTGCTGGCCCTCCACGCTCTCGTCGACGCCGGCCACAGCGTCGTCGTGATTGAGCATAACTTGGACGTGCTAAAGTCTGCCGATTGGATTCTCGAGGTCGGCCCCGAGGCCGGAGCGGCCGGCGGCCAGATCGTCGCGGAGGGCCCGCCCGAGCATCACCTCCGCACCGTCACCGCGACTACCCCGTTCCTCGCTGCCGCACTCGCGACACCCGGGCCCGTGGCCATCGCCGCCGAAACTCAGTCGAGCTACTCGACCACGCCGCCCTCCGCACTCCGCACCCCAGAACTGGTCATCTCCGGCGCCCGCGAAAATAACCTCAAGAATCTCTCTCTCGTCATCCCGCATCGCCAACTCTCCGTCGTCACCGGCGTCTCGGGTTCCGGAAAAAGCACACTCGCCTTCGACATCGTCTTCGCCGAGGGCCAGCGCCGCTTTATGGAGTCGATGTCGCCCTACGCGCGCCAGTTCGTCGAACAACTCCCGCGCCCCGACGTCGACCGTCTCACCGGCATCCCGCCCACCGTCGCCATCGAGCAGCGCATCACTCGTGGCTCCCGCAAGTCCACCGTCGCCACCATCACCGAGGTCGCCCAATACCTCCGCCTCCTCTACGCCCGCCTCGGCGTACAACACCATCCCGATTCGGACAAGCCCGTCACTCCGCTCTCAACCGGCGCATTGAAAAAACTTCACGCGCGCGTCATCGACACCCCCGCCGCCCGCCGGGCCAAGCACCTCTATCTTTGCGCTCCGCTCATCCGTGGCCGCAAAGGCCACCATCAGCCCATCGCGACTTGGATCGCCAATCAGGGCTACGACCTCATGCGCGCCGACGGGAAACTCACCCGCGTCGACGCCTTCCAAAAACTCGACCGCTATATCGAACACGACATCGAGGTCGTCGTCGCCGACCTCAAGCAGCCGAAACCGGAAACTCGAAAATCAAAAACCGAAACCGACTACCTCACCGAGGCCCTCCGCCTTGGCAAAGGCTCCTGTTTTCTCCTTACCCCCGACGGCACCATCCTCAGCTGGTTCTCCACCACCCGCACCGACATCGACACCGGCGAAAGTTTTCCGGAGCTCGACCCAAAACATTTTTCCTTCAACTCGCCCCGCGGTTGGTGCCCGTCCTGTCGCGGCCACGGTCGCATTTTCCCCTGGATGCTCGAGGTGAAAGACGAGGCTGAAAAAGACGACTCCGCCGCGCGCCTCCGTGAATTCGGAATCGACGACGCTGAAGATGTTGCCGACGACGGCCAACCTTGCCCCGAGTGCCACGGCGCCCGCCTCAACCGCACCGCCCGAGCGGTGAAACTCCACTTCCAGCGTAAACAACTCCCGCTTTCTTTGCCCGCCCTGCTCCGCGCCACTCCTGCCGAACTCATCACGCACCTCGGCGCCCTCGAACTCGACGACCGCGGCAAGCTCATCACTCAAGACATCGTCCCGCAGATCGCCGAGCGCCTCAAATTTCTCGACCACGTCGGCCTCGGCTACCTCTCCCTCGACCGACCGACCGACACCCTCTCCGGCGGCGAAGCCCAACGCATCCGCTTGGCCGCCCAACTCGGCACCAACCTGGCCGGCGTCCTTTACGTTCTCGACGAGCCCTCCATCGGCCTGCACGCCCGCGACAACGACCGACTCATCGAAACTCTCCTCGCGCTCCGCGACAAAGGTAACACCCTCCTCGTCGTCGAGCACGACGACGAATTGATGGCGCGCGCCGACCGGATCATCGACCTCGGCCCCGGCGCCGGGGTTCATGGCGGCGCCCTACTCGCCGCAGGCACGCCCGCGGAAATTCGCGCCAGTGAAAACTCCCTCACCGGCGTTTTCCTCGCCAAAGGCATCACCCATCCCCTCCGCGGCGATTACCGCTTTCTGCCCGCCGCCCGCGCAAAATCCGCCTGGCTCGAGCTCACCCAAATCCGGTTCCGCAATCTAAAGAACGTCGGCCTTCGCCTCCCGCTCGGCCGACTCATCATGGTGGCCGGACCCAGTGGTGCGGGCAAATCCACTCTTTTCCGCGATGTGCTCCATCCCGCCGTCAGCCACGCGATCAAGACCAAAGCCGCCAAACTTACCGGCCGCGACTTCGCGAAAGCCACCGGCTTCGCCACTGAAGGCGCAACCACTCCGTTCGCCGCACTCACCGGCGCGGATATTTTTCGCACCGTAGTCGAAGTGGACCAAAGTCCCATCGGCAAAACCCCGCGCTCCACGCCCGCGACCTATCTAGGTATCTTCGATCTCATCCGCCAATTTTTCGCGTCGCTCCCCGAGGCAAAAATCCGCGGCTATGCCGCCGCCCGATTTTCCTTCAACACCAACGGTGGCCGCTGTCCCACCTGCGAGGGCGCCGGCCGCATCAAATTCGAGATGGCGTTCATGCCGACGACTTATCTCCCGTGCGACGATTGTCGCGGCCTCCGTTACGGTCCCGACCTGGCGGACATCCTTTGGAAAGGAAAGTCTATCGGCCAAGTCCTGCAGCTCACGTTCGAGGAAGCTGCGGTATTCTTCGACTTTCACTCCCAGCTTTCACAAGTGTGCCAGCTCATGGTCAATTGCGGTTTAGGCTACCTTACGCTCGGCCAATCGTCGCCCACACTTTCCGGCGGTGAAGCCCAACGGCTCAAACTCGTCACCGAACTTTCCACCGGCCTGGCCAGCTACCGCGAACGCTCCCGCGGCACGCCGCCGCGAAATCTTTACCTCCTCGAAGAACCGACCATCGGCCTGCATCTGAGCGATTGCGAAAAACTCATCCGCGTCCTGCACTCGCTCGTGGATCAAGGTCACACGGTGGTCGTGATCGAGCATCACCTCGATTTACTTGCTGAGGCCGACTACATCCTCGAACTCGGGCCCGTGGGGGGCCCTGACGGCGGCGAGCTGCTTTACCAAGGAGACCTCGCCGGCTTGCTCAAAACCAAAGGCAGCCCTACAGCCCCCTATCTCAAAGCCCGACTCGCCCCGTCCGCTTGAACCTTGAATCCGCCGCAGCCTAACCGTCGTAGTTTTTTAACCGCGAATGGACACGAATCCACCCGGATAAAGCCGGGGAACGGCCTCACACAAGGTGAGGCCCTACAATTTTCCATTTTTGTAGGGCTCGACTTCGTGTCGAGCTGTTCAGGGTGTCGGGCTCCAAAGAGGGCACGGTCTCCGAGGTAGGAGCTCGCCAACCTGAGTGAACCTCATGGGTGCGTCGTTCGCTGCACCCATCGGTTTGGGATCCGGGTCCGTCCGTGGTTCAACGGCCGTTTTTATACCCATGGCGTTTGATTTTTAGACGGCGGGTTCCGAGGTGCCGGTCAACTTAATCAAACCCAATCCCCTCCGGAATTAAACGGGCAGCAATCGCCTTTTCCCCGAATCTTTCCGCTACTCTACTTTCGCCTTTCCCTCTCCGCTGCCCCTGCTTTTCTTTACTTTCCTTTTAATCCTTCACTCATGAACACCACCATCAGCGCTATCACCGCCCGGGAAATCATCGATTCCCGCGGCAACCCTACCGTCGAAGTCGACGTCAAACTCGCCTCAGGCCATTTCGGCCGCGCGGCCGTTCCTTCCGGTGCCTCGACCGGCGAGCACGAGGCCATCGAGCTCCGCGACGACGACAAAAATCGCTACGGCGGCAAAGGTGTTCAAAAAGCCGTGGGCAACGTAAAGGGCAAAATCGCCCCGGCGCTCATCGGTTTCGATGCGTTCGACCAAACCGGCGTGGATCGCGCGATGATCAAACTCGACGGCACTAAGACCAAGGCGAAGCTTGGCGCGAATGCCATTCTCGGCGTTTCCCTCGCCACCGCCAAAGCCGCCGCCTCCGCCGCCGGCGTCCCCCTTTATAAATACATCGGTGGGCCCAACGCCAAAGTTCTGCCTGTTCCCCTTATGAATATCATGAATGGCGGTGCGCATTCCGATGCCCCGATCGATTTCCAAGAATTCATGATCGTGCCGAGGAACTTCAATTCGTTCTCCGATGCCCTCCGCGCCGGCGCTGAAGTTTTTCACTCCCTGAAGAAGGTTCTGAAATCCAAAGGCCTCCAGACCGCCGTCGGCGACGAGGGCGGCTTTGCCCCGAACCTTGCCTCCACCACCGACGCGCTCGACGCCATCGCCGAAGCCGTCAAGGGCGCCGGCTACAAACTCGGCAAAGACATCTTCCTCGCTCTCGACGTCGCCTCTTCCGAGTTCTACGTGAAGGAAAAGAAGACCTATGTCTTCAAGAAATCCGACCAACGCTCCTTCACCGGCGATCAATTCGTCGCCTACTACAAGGATCTTTGCTCGAAATATCCGATCGTCTCCATCGAAGACGGATGTGCCGAGAATGACTGGGCCACATGGAAAAAACTCACCGACGCCATCGGCGACAAGGTGCAGCTCGTCGGCGACGATCTTTTCGTCACCAACGTCGAGTTCCTCAAGAGGGGTATCGAGACCGGCACCGCCAACTCGATCCTCGTGAAGGTGAATCAAATCGGCTCCCTCACCGAGACCCTCGATTCCATCGAGCTCGCACAGCGTAACAGCTACACCACGATCATCTCGCACCGCTCCGGTGAGACCGAAGACGTCACGATCGCCGACATCGCGGTGGCCACCAACGCCGGCCAGATCAAAACCGGCTCCGCCTCCCGCACCGATCGCGTGGCAAAATACAACCAGCTCCTCCGCATTGAGGAGGAGCTCGGCGCCAGCGCCATCTACGCCGGCAGGCGCTAAGCCTTGGGCACGCGGCCGCTCCCGGCCGCATCTTTTGTGACGAGACCGGGCCCGTGCCCGGTCTTTTTTTTCCTCGGAACCTCACCCCCCGTTCGCACGCTCTCCCCTCAACATGAATGCGCCCACTTTTTCCGCCGCCTGGCTCATCGTCGTCCTCGCCGCCTCGCTGACCGCCGCCGAGCCCGCGACCCCGCCCACGACCAAGGCTCCAAAGCAGAGCGCATCGGCCTCGGCTGCGCCGGCCCCATCGGCGAACGTGACCGAAGCCATGGTCCGCGCGCGCCAAGCCGAGAGAATCAAGGCCAAGACTGCGCCGAAACCGACCGCTACGCCCGTGAGCGGCAAATCCGAAACCGGCGCCCCCGCCCACCTGCCCGCGCCCACCGGCGCCGAGCTCGCCAAATCAAAAGCTGAAACGCCAGAGATTTTGCCCAAGGTCGAGGTGCGCCGCTCCCGCGCGACCGAAATCGAGCTCGAAGTGTTCAAGCAGGAAAAGGAGATCGAGCGCGAGAAAGCGAAGATCAAGTCCACCGGCACCGACCGGGCCCTGAACCAATCTTCCAGCAAGACCCTCTCGATTTTTGGCGGCCAAACGACCTCTCAGCGCGAATCCGTCGCGAAGGAGCGCGTCAGCCTCATGGAGTCAGAGCGCGACCTGATGGAGGCCATCGCCTACGCTAAAACGAGGGAGGAAAAGGAGGCGCTCCGCAAAGAGCTCAACGAGATCAAGGCATTGCGCCGCGATCTTGAAAGCGCCCTGCGTTGACGGAATCCCGATCGCCCTGCGGGTGATCAATGCGCTTTTGGAGTTCGATCAGCGCCAACCCCTGAGCCAAAGCTGCTGCAGCAAAATCGTCGATCCCCGGTTCACTCAACACCCGTTAGCGATCCACCCGCACCGGCAATTCGTCATCCGCGCCGAGAGCGCGTTTGAAGCGAGTCATGGCGACCGCCCCTCACTCCACCCGCAGTAGGTAGCCACGCAAGTATTCGCTTTCCGGCATGGTCAACAGCACCGGATGGTCGGTCGGCTGGTGGCAAAACTCCAGCACCTGCACCCGTCGACGCGCATCCGCCGCCGCTTCGGCCAACACGCCGCGCAGCTCCGCGTCTTGCATGTGATGGGAACACGTATACGTCGCCAAAACCCCGCCCGGCGCGAGCGCCTTTAGGGCCCGCAGGTTAAGCTCCTTATAGCCGCGCAGCGCTCCATCGAGCGCGCTCTTCGATTTCGCAAAGGGCGGCGGATCCAACACGATCACATCCCATGCCGCCTCGGTCCCGCGCGCTTCGGCGTTAAACCAGTCGAAGACGTTGACCCCTTCGAACACCGCGCGCACCGCATTACGCTCCGCGTTGCGTCGCGCCGCCGCGATCGCTTCCGCGGAGCTATCCAGCCCGAGCACCTCGCTCGCTCCCGCCCGCGCGGCGTGCAAAGCAAACGGACCTTGATTACAAAAGGCATCGAGCACCCGTTTGCCCGCGCAATACTTCGCCACCAGCGGGTGCTGAGCCCGTTGGTCGAGATAAAAACCGGTCTTCTGTCCACCCTCCAGATCCAACCAATAATCCATCCCTTCGATGGTCACCCAACGTGGCAGCCAAGGTTGCCCCGACCGCGTGTGGGTCTCCAACGGCAACCCTTCAAGTCGCCGGATGTTCGCGTCGTTGCGGAAAATAATCTCCGCCGGCTGCAAGAGCTCGGCCAACAGATCGCTGATCACCGCCGTCATCCGATCCAGCGCCAAGGTCTGGATCTGCACCACGAGGGCGTCGCCAAATTGATCCACCACGAGGCCCGGTAATTCGTCCGATTCCGACCACACCAACCGCCGTGCCGTCCCCGGCGCCCGGCGTCCGATCGCCCGCACCAAAGCCGCCCGAATCCACGCCGCGTCCAGCGTGACCCGATTCCGACTCAACCGCCGCCAGACGATCTGCGACTTGCTGTTGTAAATTCCCGTGCCGATAAACCGCCCGGTGCGATCCCGACATTCGATTGCCGTGCCGTCATGAATCGCCGGGATGAGCGCCTCAATTTCATTCACAAAAACCCAAGGGTGCCCCTGCACCACCCGGGGCTTGATGTTGGCTTTAAGCTTGAGAAAGGGTACCGCCACCGGGGCCGCAACCGGAACGGCAGCGGGCAGGACGGGCGTAGGGACAGGCTCGGGCGTAATCATGGGGTGACCACCGTCTGGGCTTCCGCCGTCGAGGCAATGGCAACCGTCGTCGCCTTCGGCTTCGGTTCCCCCACCAACACACTCAACTGCGCCTGCACCCTGACGAAAAAGTCGGGCGTCAATTCACCCTTGGGCACCGCATACAGCACCTTGGTCTTGGCGTGTTCATAGACATCTTTCGTCCCGTCGGCGCTGCGCCCTTTCGGTCGGAGTAGCTTTTTACGCTCCAACATAAACGCTAGAAACTGTACGAGGCGGGTGTTTTCCGGACTCGGCTCCGTCGCCGGATCGGCGAGCGCCAAGAAAAGCGTCTCCGCATTCAACTTCAGGGTGCGTTCGGGGTTCTCGCCCGCCTTTCGCATCTTGTAGGGATGCACCCAACTGCAGGCGACGAACCCCGCCGGGACGAATGCCGCCACATGGGTCGCAAGCACATCGTGCCGGATGATCTCCAGATTTGCCGTGCGCACGAGATAGCTCGCCACGCCATCGCCCTCGGCAAAGGCCTGACCCGAAACCAAGCACGCGGTCGCCAGCGGCTGCAGAATCATTTCCATAGCCTTTAGTGTTTACTCCCG
>NSIG01000006.1 GCA_002737275.1 Opitutia bacterium | reverse complement strand
GGTTTCGTTCTTGAGCGGCCGGCGCCCGGAGACGAGCGGCGTGTATATCCTGAGCACACCGGCGCGCACCGCGTTGCCTGATGCGGTCATGTTGCCGCAGTTTTTTAGGCAAAAAGGATATTTCAGCGCCGGAGCGGGAAAGATTTTCCACAACGCAAAGGTGAACGACGAAGCGTCGTGGGATTCCTACGACGACCGGCCGGCGAGCGACCCGGAGGAGATAGCGGCGATCGAGGCACGTTACGGCTCAGCGGGAAAGCCTGGCGACGGGCGGCCAGCGTTTCATATTTTGTCCAGCGATGGTGCGGGCACGCGGGATGGGCGGAACGTCCGGACGATCCTTCGGCTGATGGCGGAGCAACCCGCGACCGGGAGACCGTTCTTTTTGGCCGTGGGGTTGCACTTGCCGCACTTGCCGTGGACCGCGCCGAAGAAATTCTTCGACCTGTATCCGCCGGGCAGCCTGACCCCGAAACCCGAGCCCGCGATGGTGGACGTGCCGCCCATCGCGTTGCAGACGGAGCTCTCGGGTTTCGCCCAGCCCGATTCGCGAGAGGCGGCGATGCGCGGTTACTACGCGAGTGTCTCGTTTACCGATGCGCATGTCGGGATGTTGCTCGACGAGCTCGACCGGCTCGACCTCTGGAAAACGACCGTGGTGGTGCTCATCAGCGACCACGGCTTTCACCTCGGCGACCACGGTGGGCTCTGGGCAAAACTGAGCGCGTTCGATGCCGCGACGCGCGTGCCGATGGTGGTGGCCGGGGCAGGGATTCCAGCTGGAAAGGCGGTCGGTGAACCGGTGGAGCTGATCGACGTTTTCCCGACGCTGGTCGAACTCGGCGGCTTTTCCCCGCCGCCGGGATTGGAGGGCCGCTCGCTCGTGGCCGCGATGCAAGGGCGGGCGTCAACCGCCTTCCGGCCCGCGTCGAGTATGGTTTACCATTACGATCAGGCTAAAAAGAGCGACGTGCTCGGCCGTACGGTGATCGCGGCGGAGTGGCGCTACACCGAGTGGGCCGGCGGTGCGGCCGGTCGGGAACTCTACTGGCGCGCCGACGACCCCATGGAGTATCGTAATCGCGCAGGAGACCCGAAGCTCGTCGCCGCGCTCAACGCTGGAGCGGCTTATCTCCAAAACGCCCCAAATCCGAAGCCCGGCCCGGCTAACCGCCCCCGGGCTTTGCTCGAAGCGGCGCGGGAAAATCTCTGAGCGGGCTCGCCATTCGCGGGCACGCGAGGGGTGGAGCGCTCACTTTTTTCGCGTCCTGCAAGGCTTGCATAAATGCAGGCTTGCCTGACCGGTCTCTTCTAAAGCCTATGCGCCCCTCGTTTTCGACTCCGTCCCTTCCCATTTCTGCCTCCGGCCCCTCCTAGATCTTCGTTACCTTGACCATCCCGCCGCATTGGCACCTTTTTTTAACCAAATGAACGCCGCCACCATGACCATGACCATACCCAACCTCCGCCCAACCTCCTATCGGTCCTTCGCCCGATCTTTTTCCACGCTGATTATCCTCGGCTCGCTGCTCGTCGCTTCGGCCTCGGCGCAGAGCGCCAACCCGAGTTCTCCAACGAAGAGCCCGACTCCGGTCCCGGGCGCTGCCAACCTGGCCGGCGAGGTCCTCCAACTCGAAACCTTCAACGTGTCGGGCTCCCTGATTGCCGGGGCCAGCACGTTTACTTCACCCACTCCGGTGCTCGTGATCGATCAAACCGCCCTGCTCGCCGCTGCGCCGATCAATCTCGCCGACGGTTTGAAACAGCTGCCCTCCCTCGCTCCCGGTGGCGGCCAGACCGTCGGCGGTGGCACGGGCAACAACAGCGCCAATTTTCTGAACCTGCGGGGACTCGGCGTCACGCGCACGCTGACGCTTTTGGACGGCCGCCGCTTCACCCCCAGCGGCCCGACCGGGCAGGTTGATGTTAACCTGATGCCGCAAGGCCTGGTGGACCGGGTGGACGTTGTGAACGGCGGCGCCTCGGCGGCGTATGGTTCCGATGCCGTCGGCGGCGTCGTGAACTTCGTGCTCAACAAAGAATTTGTTGGCTTCAAATCGGATTTCCTCCTCGGCCAGTCGCAGCAGGGCGACAATCAGGAATACAAGGGTTCGGTCACCTTCGGGACCAAGTATCTCAACGGCCGCGGTCACCTCGTTTTCAGCGGCGAGTATGTGGAGAGCAAAGGCGTGAACGGCGACGGCCGCGATTTCCGGCGCGAAGAGACCAATCAAATCCCCGAGCCCGGCAACACGACGAAGGTGATCCGCGTGGCGGACATCCGCTCGCCTTTCACGCCCGGCGGGCACATCGTCAATGGCGTCGGCGGCACCGCCGCCAACAACGCGCTCATCCGCGGCATCAAGTTCGGCCCCGGCGGCACGCAGAGCCCGTACGATTACGGCCGGTTCTCGACCACCATCGGCACGGCGAACGGATTTCAGAGCGGCGGCGACGGCTTCCGGATCGGCACGGCCCAGGAGATCGTGCGCCCGCTCACGCGCAAAAACTTATTCCTGCGAAACGATTTCAAGCTGCTCGAAAATTTCTCTTTCTTCGTCGAGGGCGGTTTCAGCGAAACGCAAATGAACCAGCAGAACAGCCCGACCACGCACCTGCTCACGATCCGCAGCGACAACGCTTTTCTCAACCGGGCCGCGCCCGACTTGGTCGCGCGCATGGCTACGCTCGGTGTCACCTCGTTCACCATGAACCGCCTGACGCTGGAGCGCGGGCTTACGGTGTCCAAGGTCAACGACCAGAACCGGCGCGTGTTGGTCGGGTTCAACGCAAAAATCGGCGGCTGGGACTGGGAGACGTCGCTCCAATCGGGGACGAACGACATCAGTATTCCGATCGTCAACAATCTCATCACCGCGCGGATGGCGGTCGCCGCCGATGCGATTCTAGTCGGTGGACAAATTGTGCCCCGCGCGGCGGCCGCCAATCCGGGGAGCGTGGCCTTCAACCCGTTTGGCGCCGGATCGCCCTCGGCCGCGGCCTTGGACTACGTCATGGGCACCACGCAGTTTGAAGAAACTTCCTCGCAAGACGTGATCGAATCGAAGGTTGCTGGAGAGGTTTTCGATTTGCCCGCCGGTCCCGTGGCGGTCGCCGCCGGGTTGCATTGGCGCAAACTCGAATCCACGACTACGACCGATGCCCTCTCGATCGCTGGCGCCTACCGGTTGGCGAACAACCAACCGTTCACGGGCAACTATACGATCATGGAGGAGTTCGCCGAAACGCAGATTCCTCTGCTGAAGGATCTGCCGCTCGTGAAGAAGCTGACGGCCAGTCTGGCCTTCCGGCACGCGGATTACTCGACCAGCGGCGATGCTAATTCGTGGAAGGCCGGCGCGGTCTGGCAGCTCAACGCCGATCTGCGCGTCCGGGCCTCGCGCTCCCGTGACATCCGGGCGCCCAACATCAACGAACTCTTCTCCGCCGGCCGTCAGACCAACGGCAACATCTCCGACAATTTCGCCGGCGGCACGGGCCTGAGCTTTCAGGGCGTGCCCAACATTAACAGCGGCAATCCCGATCTGAAACCTGAGGTGTCCGACTCGACCGTCATCGGTTTTGTCTATCAACCGATGTGGCTGAAAGGCGCGAGTTTCGCCGTGGATTTTTACACCACGGAAATTGCCGACGCGATTTTCTTGGCCGGCGGGCAGGAAGCCGTGCGCGAGTGCTCGATCAACCCGTCGTCGCCGCTCTGCTCCTTCGTGACGCGCGGCCCGACCTCGGCCAGCCCGCGGGCGATCATCCAGACGCGGACCTCCTCGGTTAATCTCAACTCCGAGTTTTCACGCGGCGTGGATTTCGAGGCCAGTTACCGGATTCCGCTTAACACGTGGTTTGCCGCCGTGCGCCCCGGCAATCTTACGGTGCGGGCGATCGCCGGTTACATCGACGAGTATTCCCGCGTATCGCCCCTTACGCCGACCCAAATCAACTTGGCCGGCAACGGCATCGCGAATCCCGGATCGGGCACTGCGGCGTTGCCGCGCATCCGGGGCAACCTCTCGCTGAGTCACTCGCGCAACGCCTTTTCCAGCTTCCTCCAGATGCGCTACATCGGCCGGATGACTTGGGACAAAACCCGGATCTTGGGCGTGACCACCGATTACAACGCCGTGCCTTCGACCGCGTATTTCGACGGCCAATTGACCTACCGGTTGCCCAAGCTCCGCCAAGGCTGGGAGTCGGAAGTTTATTTGAACGTCGCCAATCTCCTCGACCGTGATCCCACCTACGCACCCCGCGCCACCGGCGCGACGCCGCTCCCCACCGATCCCGGCCTGTTTGACCAAGTCGGCCGGATGTTCCGACTCGGGCTGAGGACGAAGTTCTAAGGTTTCCCGTGGTGCGGCGGTTTTTGCTCCTTTGGCTTCTGGCCGGCCTCGGTATCGGCGCGGCGAGTGCGGCCGAAGGGGCCGGCCCCGAGCCGGACCTAAGGCTCGGGCCGGCGTTTACCCGCCGGGAACGCCCTGTCTTGGGTTCGGCGACCGCTCCGATCGTGGTGATCGAAGTTTCGAGTTTCAGGTGCGCCCACTGCCGGGACTTTCACGAAAAGATCTTTCCGGTGCTGCGGAGCCGTTACGTGGACACGGGAAAAGTGCAGTGGGTTGTGCTGAATGCTTCCGACGATCCGTCCGAACAGTTCGCGCCGATTTTCCAAGTCGCGCGGTGCGCCTTGCGGCAAGAAAAGTATTGGGAGGTGACAGGGCGACTCTTCGAGGCGGCCGGTCGGCCGTTCAGTTTTGTGGCTAATTTGGTCAAAAAGAGCCCGCAGATCGACGGGGGGGCTTTGGATCAATGCTTGGATGATCGCGGCGTGCGTAACGCAGTGGCTGCCGATTTCGCCGAGTACGCGCGGCTCAAGGTGCAAGGAACGCCGACGTTTCTGATCCGAAAGACCGGGGTTGATGGTCGGGTGGTGGAGACCACGATTGCCGGCGCTCAGACCCTAGACTATTTCCAGCGCGTAGTGGATGAATTGCTGAAGACCCCCTGATCATGCGCCGAGTCGCCGACTCCCTTTTCCCTGCTTTCCGCGCGGTGCGGCCCGCGCGATTTTTGGCGGTGTTGGCGGTCGCAGGAGGCATGGGCCTGGGGTGCGATTGGCTGCGCTCGGAGCAACGGCTCGTGTTTTCCCGGCCGCTTCCTGTCTTCAGAATCGTGGAGCCGTCGCGATGATACCGCGTGCCCGCTCCAGTCGCAGCCGCGAGGTTTATGCGCGCTGGTTGCTGGGCGCGGTTTTGGTCGCAGCCGGAGGTTTCAAGGCGGCGCACCCCGCGGAGTTTCATGCCGATCTGGTGGCCTATGGGATAGGCTTGCCCGATGCGTGGCTGCGAGGAATCGCCGTGATGCTGCCTTGGCTCGAAGTAGTCGCCGGCATCGCACTCGGCGTGGACTTCTGGCCGGAGACGATCCGTTTCGTAGGCGTAGGCTTGAGCGCGGTTTTTGTGGCGGTGTTGGCTCAGGCCATGGTGCGTGGACTGGAGGTGCGCTGCGGTTGCTTCGGCCCGCTGACGCCCGGCTGGTTTAATGAACCGTGGTTCGCGCTTGGACGCGCCGTAGGGTTGCTCGCCGCCTCGATTTGGCTGTGGCTAAAACGGGTGCCGTCGGCCGCGGGACCCGCGCTCAACGCCTAACGGCCAACGCTCCCTATGATGCCCCCTTCAAATCCGGTCTTTTTTCTTCGTCGGCTCTCTCTGGCCCAGTGGATGTTATTCGCGGCGGGCGGTGGCGTGATTTTTGGATTAGTGGCGCCGGAGTTCGCCGTGCAGCTGAAGTTCATCAGCGATATTTTTCTCCGGCTGATCCGGGCAATTATCGCTCCGGTGCTTTTCGGCGTGTTGGTGCGGGCGGTCGGCGGGGTGGGGGGAATGAAGGACTTGGGCCGATTGGGTTGGAAGTCGCTGGTCTTCTTTGAGGTCGCGACGACGCTCGCGCTGCTGCTCGGGTGGTTTACCGCGGCGATTTTTCGGCCGGGCGACAACGTCGCGCTCGCCGCTCAGGCGGCGCCGGTGGTTTCAAAAATGACGTTTACCGATGTGCTCGTGAACGCCTTTCCGACCAGCATCGTGGATGCGATGGCGCGCGGCGATGTGCTGCAGATCGTGGTGTTCTGTTTCCTCTTTGGCGTGGCCTGCCTCGCGGTGGGAGAGCGGGCGAAGCCCGTGCTTGTTCTGGCCGATGCCGTGGTGGCGGTCGCGTTTCGGTTTACGCAGATCATCATGTACCTCGCGCCGGTGGCGGTTTTTTCCGCCATGGCGGGAACGGTGGCGACCAGCGGGGTGGGGGTTCTGCTCGGGTTGGCCCGGCTGTTCGGCACGGCGTGGGGCGCGGAACTGCTCTTTCTCGCGGTGGTTTTCGGCGGCTCGCTCGTGGCCAGCGGAGTGCCGATGCGGCGATTTGTGCATTTCGTGAGGGAGCCGTTCCTGATCGCGTTCAGCACGACATCGAGCGCGGCCGCCTTGCCCCAGACCCTAGAAAACATGGAGCGTTTCGGCGTACCTAATCGGATTCTTGGCGTGGTGGCTCCGCTGAGTCTTAGCCTGAACCTGTGTGGCAGCACCCTCTTTCTCGGACTCGCGACGCTGTTTGTCGCGCAGGCGGCTAACGTGCCGCTCTCGTTCGACCAGCAGCTCTTGATTTTGCTCACCCTCAAGCTGACCAGCAAGGGTGTCGCGGGCATTCCGCGGGCAAATTTCGTCGTGCTCACGGCCTTGTTTCAGAGCTTCGGTCTCCCGCTTGAAGGGCTCGGTCTGCTGCTCGGCATCGATGCGCTGATCGATCCGATTCGGACCAGCGTGAATGTCGTCGGTCATTGCGCCGCGCCCGCCGTGGTGGCGCGCTGGGAGGGCGTGACGTTTCCTAAAAACCTCGAACCGGTGCCGATCACGCCGCCGCCGTCTTAAGTCTCCGCGTTTTATCTTCTATGTCCCTGCTGCCTCTTTTCGACAATTCGCTCCTCCAGCGCTCCGCCCAACCCGCGCTCGAAATCGAGACCGCGCCCGGGGCTTTGGCCTGCTATACGTTTGGCGATCTTGAAGTCCGCAGTAATCGGCTCGCGCATCTCCTGCGCGCGCGGGGTTTGCAGGCGGGAGACCGGCTCGCGTTTTTTTTGCAGAACCGGATTGAGGTGATCGATCTCTGGCTCGCCGGAACCAAGCTCGGTTTGATCATCGTGCCGATCAACGTGCTCTACCGGGAACGCGAGCTGACCCACATCGTGCGTGACGCCGCGCCCACCGCGGTGGTGACCTCGCGCGAGTTGGCCGGGCTTATTCCCAGCGATGTGGCGATCTGGGAGGTGGACGGATTGACGGCCGAGGCGGCGGCGCAGCCGGGTGCGCGGATTTCGGTCCCGGCCGACGCCGATACCCCAATGTCGCTCATCTACACTTCGGGCACGACCGGGGCGTCGAAGGGTGCGGTGCTCACGCAGGGTAATTTTGCGACCAATGGTCTCACCCTCGTCACGGCCTGGGCGATCACGTCGGCCGACCGCTACCTTGCGACGCTACCACTCTTTCACGTGCACGGTTTGGCGAACGGACTGCACTGCTGGCTCTTCAGCGGTTGCCACCTGCGTCTGACCGAGCGTTTCGAACACGCGAAGGCCGCCCAGTGGTTCGACGAGTATCGGCCGTCGCTCTTCTTTGGCGTGCCCGCGATGTTCATCCGGCTGCTGGAGTTGCCGCCCGAAGTCGCGCGGCCGATCGGCTCGCGGCTGCGGTTGGCGGTTTCTGGGTCGGCGCCTTTGCCGGCCGAGGTGCATGAGAAATTCAGACAGCTCTACGGCTCGGTGATTCTTGAACGCTACGGGATGACCGAGACGTTGATGAATATCGGCAACCCCTACGCCGGCGAGCGTCGCCCCGGCACGGTCGGTCTGCCGCTCGCGCACGTGGCGGTGCGCATCTGCGACGAGGCCAACGCCGTGGTCCCGGACGGCACGACGGGCGAGGTCTGGGTCAAGGGGCCGAACGTGTGCGCCGGCTATTGGCGGCGGCCGGATGCGACGGCGACGGCGTGGAGCGACGGATGGTTTCGCACGGGCGACATCGGAGTGCGCGCGGCCGACGGCTACGTTACCCTGCAAGGCCGGCGGAGCGATCTGATCATCTCCGGCGGTTTCAATATCTATCCGCGCGAGATTGAAGAGCTGATTTTGGAGCAGCCCGGGGTGCGGGAAGCGACGGTCGTCGGCGTGCCCGATGTGGTGCGCGGTGAGGTGCCCGTGGCCTACGTGGTGGTCGATGGGGCGGTCTTCGACGAGGCCGCGACCGTGGCTGTGTTGCGCTCGCAGTTCGCGTCGTTCAAGCAGCCGAAGAAATTTGTGCGGGTGGACGCGCTGCCGCGCACCGCGCTGGGCAAAGTTCAGAAACGCCTGCTCCCCGCGCCATGAGCCCCGCCGTCATGTCCTTGTTCGCGCTGGCCGTGGTGATCGGCTTCAGCCTGACCGCCCGGGTCAACATCGGGGTGCTTGCGGTCGCGTTGGCGTGGCCGATCGCGGTGTTTGCCGCGGGCTGGAAAGCGGAGGCCTTGCTCGCGGTGTTTCCGTCGAGCCTGTTCCTGACGCTCGTCGGGGTGACGTTGCTCTTTGGGGTGGTGCAACGAAACGGCACCTTGGAAGCGCTGGCCCGGCGGGCGGTGCGGCTTTGCGGGGGGCACGCGGCGTTGCTGCCGGTGGTGTTTTTTTTGATGGCCGGGGTGCTCTCGTCGATTGGACCGGGCGCGATCGCGGCGACCGCACTGATCGCGCCGCTCGCGATGGGGATCGGGCATCGGGCCGGCGTGTCGGCATTTCTGACCGCTCTGATGGTCGCCAACGGCGCCAACGCGGGGAACCTTTCGCCGATCAGCTCGGTGGGTTTGATTGTGCACACGCAGATGCAGAAAGCTGGACTGTCGGGACACGACGGGCAGGTATTTGCGGCGGTGTTTGCCGCCCACACGGCGGTGGCGATCGCGGCCTACCTGTTGTTCGGGGGGCTCGCGTTGTTTCGCGCGGGTCGGGGCCCGGTCGGCGAACGGCCGCCGGCGTTTTCGGGCGTCCAGTGGTTTTCCATGGCCGTATTGGCGAGCTGGATCTTCGCCGTCGTGTTTCTCCGGGTGAACCCGGGCCTCTCGGCGTTCGCGGCGGCGTCGTTGTTGATCGTGGCGGGTGCGCTCGATGACACGCGGGCGTTTGCGAGCATTCCCTGGGCGGTGATCGTGACGGTGTCGGGCGTCAGCGTGTTGATCGCTGTGCTCGAGAAGACGGGCGGCATGGACCTCTTTACGACCCTGCTCGCCCAAGTGGCGACGCCGGACACGGCGAACGGCGCCATGGCTTTTTGCACGGGATTGATTTCGACCTACAGCTCGACCTCGGGCGTCGTGTATCCCGCGTTCATCCCCGCGGTGACGGGATTTGTCGAAAAACTGGGCGGCGGCGATCCGCTGCAAGTGGCGCTTAGCATCAGCGTCGGAGCCGCGATCGTCGACGTGTCGCCACTCTCGACCATCGGTGCGCTCGCGATCGCGGCCCGGCCCGAGGGCGAGAATGAACGGGTCTTGTTTCGGAGGATGCTGCTTTGGGGCTTTGCCATGACGGTGGTCGGTGCGCTGTTCTGCCAGTTCTTCATCCGCTTTTTTGTATGAAAAAAATCCTGCTCCTGCTTTCGTTTTGCTGCGCCGTAACTTCGGGCTGGGCGGCGGAAATCCTTTCACCGGCCGAGGAAGCCGCCAAACGCTGGAAGCAGTATCAACCTGCCTTCGACGCTTTTGACGAACAGGACCGCGCGACTCTTTTTGCCCCCGGCGGCATCGTTTTTGTCGGCAGCAGCATCTTTCGGCAGTGGACCACGGTGCCGGAGCAGATGGCCCCATTGCCGGTGTTGAACCGGGCGTTTGGCGGATCGCGCACGGGTGACCAGCTCGCGCGGTTCGACCAAGTTGTCACGCCGTATGCGCCCAAGGTGATTGTCTACTATTGCGGCAGCAACGACCTCAAGGCCGGCGCAGTAGCCGAGGACCCGGCGGCGATTTTTTCGCGATTTCGGGCGTTTTCCGAACGGGTGCAGGCGACGTTGCCCCAGACGCGGATTATTTTTGTCTCAAGCACGCGTTCGCCCGACCGGGTGGGGCGCTGGGAGCAGGTTGATCACTACAACGCTCTGGCCCGCGCGTATTGCTCGGCGACGCCGCATCGTTTCTTCGTCGATATCAACCCGGCGCTGGTTGATGCCGCCGGTCATCCCCGGCTCGACCTCTATAAGGAGGACAAACTTCATTTTCACCCGCCGACCTACGTTGAGTTCACGCGAATCATCCGGCCGGTGTTGGAGAAGGTTTGGGCCGAAGTGAGCCGCAAGGCGAAGTGAATGACGGCCTCGGTCCTGATCATCCAGTCGGCGAGAGGATTTGATTCGTGCAACGGTGTTCATGGCCGCGAGCTTGTCGTTAGACTTTGCTGATCTTCCCTCGTGCACGTCTCGGCCTGGGCGCGAGCGGGTGCGCCTCGGCGGCGGTTGTGCCGACTTCGACAGCTTCGCGCGTTTCCTAATCAAGACGCTACGACGCCAATATTGTAGTCTCACCCCATGCTAATGTCACCCTTTCCGATGCTGCTACATCAGGGAACAGACAGCCGGTCCACTGGGCCGTCTTGGCCAAAAGGTTTACCCCACTACCTTGTTTCCCGTTTCTATTCATCCGAAGTTGCAGGTGCGCCCGCGCTGATTTGCTCGCCCGCACGTGAGCTCCAGCCTTTAGCTCATACCAACTCTGCTCCCCCAACCATGATTGCATCTCAACCTCCAATTTCCCGCCGTTCGCTCAAATTCGCCCTATGCGCCCTTGGGAGCACGTTTTTCGCCGCCATGGCGTTGCATGCGCAAGTCGCGCCACCGGCCAAGCCTGGCGCAACCAAGCCGCCGGCAAATCTCTCCGCCGACGCCGTCCAACTCTCCCCGTTCACGGTGAATACGGACAAGGACACCGGGTTCGCGGCTTCGAGTTCGCTCGCGGGCGGACGCTTGGCGACGGATCTGCGTGATACCCCGGCATCGTATTCGGTGATCACGCGTGAGTTCATCGATGCGCTCAACATCGCCGATCTCATGGGGGCGCAGGAGTGGACTCCGAGTTCGACCTATCAATCGGACACGGGTGCGAATAATTTCTTTACGTTCACCACGCGCTTCACGGTGCGCGGAGTGGCCGCGGGCCAACAGCAGCGGAATTTTTTCCCGGTGAACAGCGACAGCGACAGTTTTTCTCTCGAACGATACGATTTCGGACGCGGTGCGAATTCGATTCTCTTCGGCAACGGCTCGATGGGTGGAGTGAGTTCGTCGACCTCGAAACGCGCACGCACCGACCGCTCGTTTCAAGAAGCGCGGGTCACCGTCGGCTCTTGGAGCGCGAGGCGCGCGGCGGTCGATGTGAACCAGCGCGTCTCCAATCAGGTCGCGTTGCGCGCCACCGCGCTCTGGCAAGACGGCGACGGATGGCGGTTGAAGGAGTTTGAAAAGCGGAAGGGCCTCTTTCTCACGAGCACTTACAAGCCGTTTCGAAATACCGAGATTCGGTTCGAGGCCGAGGCGTTTGACCGCGAGTTCAACAAGTCGATCAACAATCTCTCCGACCAACTGCTCGGCTGGGACGGCAGGACTACGTTCGCTTCGGCCGCCGCCTTGAACGGCGCGAGCACGGCTACCCTCAATGCGTTGCAGGCCGCCGGCGTCTCGCGGCGCGGAGCGAACTACAACGTTTATGATCCCTACAACGGCTTCGACGGCATCGCCAGTTACCAGAACGATCCGATCACGCTTGGCGGCGGCGCGAATCCGACCACGCCCATCGGCGGATTCACTTACAACAACGCCGGCAACGTGAGCTTCAACACCTCGGGTGCGAATCTCCTCGAGGCGCTCGGCGTGCCCGACAACCGCTTTGACCTCGCTGAGGCGAACTCCGGGTTTCGCCGGCCCTCCGACCGCTTCTCCCTCAACCCGGACGGTCCGTTGCTGGCCTCGCGTTTCCGCGACGTGCAGCTCACGGTCAACCAGCGCTTCGGCGATTTCTTCTTCGAAGTCGCGGGCGACTTGAACAAAAATTCCAACTTTGTTAATGGCGAACAGAACCGCGGTTCCGGTGCCACCTACATCGACATCAACCGGACGCTGCCGAACGGTGCCCCCAACAAGCATTTCCTCGAGGCCTACGGCGACGCCAACTACTTCCGTGGCTACCGCACCTACGCCTACCAAAACGCGCGTATCGCCCTCGCGTTTAAAAAGGACACCCGTTTCGGCAACTATACGTTCAACGTCTCTGGCGGCATCAACAAGAATCACTACACGCTCTCCTACCAGTGGCTCAGTCTCGCGCAGGGCACCAACACCCTCGCGTGGATCAACGGCACCACCTCCAACATCAAGGTCCGCCGCTATTGGAACGAGACCAAGCGCCCCATCGACGATCTCTCGCAGCGCACGCTGCCCTACCTTGATCCCAACACGGGTGTCACCACGCAGGTCAAGCCGCGCTGGGTGATCGACCACACGCGCTTCGACACCGAGACGATCAACGATTCCGACTACACTTACGGGCTCGCGGCGTTGAATGCGAAATTCTGGCGCGACAAGATCGTGCTCGTCAGTGCCGTGCGCCGTGACTACTTCGACACCGGAAGCCAGCAGATGGCGGTCACCGGCGATTATCCCACGGATCGCGATCCGCTGAATCCACTCTTCAAGCCGAAAGCGCCCGGCGACTACGAATCCCTCACTTACAGGCCGCTCGACGCGAGCGGCAATCCGCTCGCCGCGATTCCCGCCGTGACCCGTCCACGTATCAGCGGCGCGCGCGACCCACGCTACGTCCAGTCCCGCTTTCAGGACGACTACAACGCCCCGAATCTCCAGGGCTACGTGACGACGAAGTCCATCGGCACCGTGTTTCACCTCACCGATTGGATCAGCCCCTCGGTGAACTTCGGCGAATCGTTCAATCCGCAGCGCGCTTACAATCTTCTGCTGGGCGGCGCGCTCATCCCGCCGAATGTTTCCAAGAGCTGGGACTACGGCCTGCGCTTCGGGTTCTTCCAGCGGAAACTCAACGTGAACGTCACCTACTACAAGAGCGAGGAGACCAACAATTCCTTCACGATCAGCGGATTTCCCTTCAACACCATTTGGCAAGCGATGCCGATCGGCAGCACGATCTCGCTTAACAATCGCAGCGTCCCCACTTCCCGCGGCACCTTCGATGTGCAGAAGCGGCTCGCTGAAGGCTTCGAACTCGAAATCATTTCCAATCCGATCAAAGGTCTCCGGCTTACGGCCAGCGCAGGTTTGCCGAAAGTTTACCGCACCGACGCCTCGCCGCTGACGCGCGCCTACGTCGCCGCCAACGCCGCCAACCTGAAACTCGTCGCGCAGGACGCCGGGGTGCAGATCGACGGGAACAACGTCGCCTCGGTGAACCCGACGATACCCGCCGGCCAGCAATCCGCCGATGCGCCCGCCGTGGCCGACGCCTACAACACGATCTTCACTAGCCTCAGGAATCTGAACACCGGGAAGATCCTCCAGCAGGAGCAGCCCACGGTGAAGTTCTTCGCCGACTACACGTTTCAGATCGGTCGCATAAAGGGCTTCCGTGTCGGCGGCGGCGTGCAGTATCGCGCCAAGGAAATCGTCGCCTATCGAGGCGCCGACACGATCGTGAACCCGGCTAATCCGAACACCGCGATCGACGATCCTACGCGCGACAGCACGACGCCGGTTTACACGCCGAAGGGTGATTACAACGCGACCACCACTCTGGGCTACGGCTGGAAACTGTGGAACCGTCCCTTCCAGGCGAATCTCGTGGTGAGCAATCTTCTCAACGACCGAAGCATCATTTACGCCGGGCAAAATGGCGGCGCGGCGATCACAGCGCAGCGTCCGCGCGACGGCAATTACAGGTCGCCCGCGCGTGAGGCGTATCCGGTAGCGTTCGGTTTGAAGGAGCCGATCAAGTTCAGTCTCGCGCTCACGGTGAAGCTTTGAGCGGAGGTAATGCTGGCCCGGGTTTCCGCCTGACGTAGGAGCCCGCTTGCGGGCGATTGCCCTTCCGAAATCGCAAGCGAACTCGCACCTTCGGCGAGGATTTAGCGCTTCGCGTTCGGCGGAGTGCGCCCGTTTCCCCACCCACCCTCGCTAAGCATAGTCAGTAGGTTTTCTGGGAATCCGCGTTCGTTGCGCTAGATCATACCGATCAGAAAATCGATGGCGTTGGCACCCCAACGCTCGTAGTTTTGGTCGTTGCCGGCGATGCCGAGGTGACGGGCGCGTTGGGTCGTGAAAGGGGGCAAGGTCGAATTCCTCGATGCCAGTAACCCTGGGCGAGGGCGCGGGGCGTGGTGGCTTGATCCGTGCAACGATGTGCACAAGGGGAGGTTTGTCAGGCGAGCCGGCGGCGGTATCCGTTTTCTTGCCGCTGCCCCGCTGGAGTGACGGTGTAACCCTGTCAGCCAAACCTTGATCCACCATGACATCCTTTAACCTTTCCTCGTCTCGTCGCTCCACCGACGGACTCCGGCTTGCTGCCGCCTTGATGCTGGCCGCCGCGGCCCACGCCCAAACGAAGGTCACGCCGCCCGACGGCGATACGATTTCGCTCCCTGAGTTCTCCGTGAGCGCTTCCGGCGGTGAGAATTCTTGGGTCGCTTCCAGTTCCATATCGGGCACGCGGACGAATGTGCCGATCCAGAATCTGCCGCGCTCCATCCAGGTGCTCACGAGCGAGTTTTTGGCCGACATTGGCGCGGACACGATGTCGGACGCCGCCGCGTTCATGACCGGCGTGACTTCTCAGGGAAAACAGGACGCCGTGTTCGACAATAATACCTTTACTGTGCGCGGTATGAGGCAGAATCGGCACTATCGCGACGGCGTTAAAGAAGGGTTCGTCGGTATGATCAATGACAACGCCTCCATCGACCGCATCGAGGCGCTGCGGGGCCCGAGTTCGTTGCTCTCGGGCGTCGTCGAGCCCGGCGGCATGATCAACCAGATCAGCAAGCGCCCGCGCACCAAGCAGGAGACGACCGTCAAGGTCAGCGTCGGCGCGTGGGAATACCTCCGCACCGAGGTCGACGTGAATCTGCCGGTTACGCCGAAGTTCGCCCTGCGCGCGGTCGTGGCCTACCAGGACGGGAACAGCTGGCGCCCGTGGGAAAGCAGCACGCGCCGCGTTGGATTTCTCGCGGGCTCCTATCGCCTCTCGTCGAACACGATTCTCAACGCCCGGGCCGAGACCATCAAGTATGAGGCCAACGTCGCTATCGCGCTTCCCGGCATTCGCATCCCGACCACCGCCACCGCGACGAGCGCCACCGCGGCTCCTACCGTGGGCAATTACGCGTTTGGTTACGTGCCCGAGGCGATTGTCCCGTGGGATTTTAATCCGTTTGGGCCCAACAATCGCCGCACGCAGGAGACCTTCCGGGTCAGTGGTGACGTGCAACATCGTTTCAACGATATCCTGTCTCTTCGCGCCGCGACTTCATGGTCGAAGAGCGACCGCCGCGACCTCCGGCTCTCGGGCAATGCCACGACCATCATCGCCCGCCTGCTCAATCCCGCGCTGGGCAACGTCGCCGGCAATGTGGTGGCTGATGAGATTCGCTGGTCCGCGACCAAGGACGACGAGACGTGGGACATCTGGAGCTATTCCTCCGATCTACGCGGTAAGTTCTCCTACTTCGGGCTGAAGCATGAGGCGATCCTGGGCCTTGAGCGCATCGAGTCGCGCAACTGGCGGGATCGTGCGGACACGCCGAACTCGACCAGCACTGCTCTGGGCGCTGCACCTTCGAACAACCCGAATGCGCTCACGCGTTACAAGTTTCCGACCGCGCAATCGGGCGCGTTGGCGGCCAACGCGTTTCAGCCGGCTTGGGCCGAAATGACGGACCTTTCCCGCTACACCAGCCCTAACAGTTACGTCGCGCAGAATGTGGTGCGCAACGCAGCGTCGTTCACAAATGTCGTGAGCACCGCCGACGACCGCTGGCATTTACTCGCAGGTGCACGGCGCGATCACGGGACCAACGCCGCGCTCACCGGCGCCTCCAACCCGGTGGCTACGCGCCAGCAATTGCCCTACGAAAACGCGACGTCCGGCACGATCGGTCTGCTCTTCCGCCCCTGGAAGGCGTTCTCGATCTACGCTTCGTCGAGCAACTCATTCTCGGGCGTGCCCACCGGCATCGATGTTTTCGGCAATCTTCTCACGAAGCCCGAGTCCGGAAAGAGCTTTGAGTTTGGCGCCAAGACCTCGTTCCTCGACGGGCGACTGGGCTTTGAGACCGCAGTGTTTCAATTGAACCGCACCAACACCCGCCGCCAGCTCACCGATAACGAGATCCTCGCCGTGCTGGGCTTCGTGCCGAGCGGCGCCCGGAGCATTCAGGATAACGGTGAGCGCTCGCGCGGGATCGAAGGCCAGGTGCTCTTCGCGCCTTTCCGCGGCTACCAGATCTCCACGAACTTCTCCTACATCGACGCGATGTTGGTTTCACCCGACAACCGCATCCGCAACGGCGGTCCGATCACGGGTCGGCCGCGCTCCAACGGCAGCTTTTTCCACAAATACACCGTGCAAAGCGGACCGCTCAAAGATTTTTCGTTTAACAACGCGGTGGTCTGGGTCGATAGCTTCCGGGCTGACAGCATCAGCGGCACCACGGGCCAGGTGACCAACTACATCCCCGGCTACATCCGCGTGGACCTTGGCGCCGGTTACCGGACCAAGATCATGGGCCGGTCCGTCGCGTTCACCGCCTCAGTGCGCAACGTGGAGAACAAGCAGATCATGGAAGGCCTGCAGAGCAAAGGTGACCTCCGCGGCTTCCGCCTGAGCGCATCGACGAAGTTTTGATGCGGCGGCTAGCGCTTGCGGCGGACGCGTAGGCTGCGTCCGTCGATCCACGTGCCGTCGGACAACACCGTCGCCGGCTGATCCGGTAGACCGCGCTCGTTGCGGTGCAACATGCCGATCATGACGTCGACGGCGTTGCCGCCGACCCGGGCGTAGTCTTGGTCGATTCCGGCGATCCCGCGATCGGAGGCGCGTCGGTCGAGGCTGACAAGGCCCACATCTCGGGGCACGCGGCAACCTAGGCGGCCAAGCCAGTGCGGAACCTCGTTTAGGTTTACGCCGAGAATTACTTCAGGGCGGTGTTTGCGAAACCACGTGGCAAAAGTCGGCTCATCCCATTCGTCCAAGAGCAGCGGTTCGACGCGGTCGACGGCGGGTTGTTCGGATTGGTCGAGCAAGGCGGCGGCGACCCAGCGTTGTTCCACCTTCTCGGCCACGCGCTCCTGCAAGACCAAGCCGAGGCGACGATAACCCAGACCACGGCAGTGTCGGGTCGCCAGCGTGAGGCCGGAGAAGTGATTGTGCGCCACTCGGCTGACCGGGACCTGTTGCAGCGAAAATCCGACGGCGACGGTGCAAAAATGGCTCCAGTCCAAATCGATCGAATCCTGCACGGAGTGCAGCGGCGCAACGAGCAGGCCGTGCACGCCGCGGTGCCGCAAAATTTCCGTGATCCGACGCGGGGTGAGCTCGGGGTCGGCGAGGTTGAACTCCTCCAGATGGTAACCCTGCGCCAGCGCGCGGGCGTGAGCGCCGCTGAAGAGTTGACCATAGGTTCGGCCAAACCACGCGGCTTCGCTCGCGGCATGTTTTTTAAGAAAGCCCAAGGTCGCCCGGTAAGGCGTGACGGAACGGGTGCGCCGCGCCGTCATGAGCGCGGCGACCAGGGGATTGGACCGGTAGTCCAAGTCTTTGGCGGCGCGGAGAATTTTTTGCCGCTGCCCGGGAGTGATCCGCGGGTCGTTGCGCAACGCGCGCGAGACCGTGGAGGCGTGAACGCCCGCTCGACGGGCGATATCCTGCATCGTGCTCGGGGAGGAGGGCATGGCTGGGAGTTGAGATGCGGGGAATTGGCCTGAGCTGCAACGACGCAGAAATTCTCGTTCGCCTGACTCCGTTTGATCGGCGGCCGAAAGGTGAAGCACGAGACTCGAAAGAAACCGGTCGGCTCAATGCTGGCGGTTGCTGGCGATTTCGCCGCGGGCATCGCCTCCCGGGCGTGCAGCGCATCCCCTTAGGCTCGGTCTTCGTCGCGTGATGGCATCGCGGCGGTCAGGGTTGCGATGACGCGGTCGAGCCGAAGGAAAAAGGAGGCCCACGTGAGCCCAAGCACGATCCAGCACGCCTGACCGAGGAGGTAGTAGGTGCGGCGGATTTTGAACTTACCCCAACCGTATTCGTTCAAGAGTTGGGTCATGTCGCCGTTGGGATCGTCTTCGCCTGCGATCATCGAGCCGAACGGGATTTCTTCGATGCCCCGGTAGACGTCGATCCAGCGCAGCCATGTCGACATGAAGGTAAACGCGCCGAGGAAAAATAAAAGGTAGCTTGATGCCGGCGACGAGCAATATTCCGAAGAGCACGAGCAGACCCCAATGCACGGACAGCGCATAGTCGGGCTCGATCAGGGTGAATCCGATGGGAAGCGGCAGCGCCTTCTTCCCACGCAACCAAGCGGGCACGGCGTGACCCAGCTCGTGAATCCAGACGTGAAATCCCTGAAGAAAGAAAGCGAACGGGCTCTGACTCACCAGCCACGCAAACCCGAGAAGTAACGGCGGCACCGCGGTGTTCACCTTCCAGTTGTCGAAGGACAGAAGCGCAGGCGGCTCTTGCTCGAGAGGTTCGTCGCCGATGGGAGTCACCCGCGCGGCGTCGGCCACGGCCTGGCGGGTGGACCCACCCGGCGTGGGGATACGAACATTCTGCTCGCGGGATTTTGGCGGCTCGGCGCCCGCGCCGAGAGCGGCGAAGGCTTGGCGGAGTTGCTCGTGCTCGGCCTCAAGTTCTCGGCGCAGGCTGGGGGCGGCGTTGTTCTTCTCCCGGATGATCTCCAGGTTCTTGTTCATGAACGCGCGTTCGAGGTCGGTGCGGGAGACGCCGGCTTTGTCGCCGAGCAGCTGCCGACATCGTTCGAGTTCCCTCTCGGTCGTTGGGGTGAATCAGGTTTCGCCCACGTAAGCGAAGCGGTGCGTCACGGTACCGTCGGGCAGCGTAACGGTCGACGTGAACATTGCCTGCGGGCGCACCCAGAGACTGAAGTCTCCGTAGAGGAGTTTGTAGACGACGAGGACTTCTTCCGTCTCGGAGTGGCGGGCGAGGGAAATGACCTGGTAGTCCTTGCCCTTGTAGTGCCGATAGCGGCCGGGGCGGGGTTCGGCGGGGAGAAGGGCGGGTAGGCTCATTTTGATTTTGGTCGGGCACCGCGCAGGGTTTCGAGGGCGGCATCACCGCTTGGAAACGGGGCGTTCGTGGATTTCACGCCGACGAATTTGTCGAAGACCCCGGGTTTGGCTTTTGGCCCTTGAGGGCGACGTGGGTTTGGTCCGAGGGCTTTCATCGGTTCACTTCAGATTCTGACGCCACCGGGGCAAGGACGGAGTTCGACCTCGGCGCGCCAGGCGGTCGCGCCTTACCGTAACGGGGTCCCACGCAGCCGGCTTCGTGGAGTCGAGGGGAACGCGTTCGGGAGAACGCGTTCCATCTTATGCTGCCGACTTCGCCGATTCAAAATGAATTCGGTCGCATGGTCGGCTCAGTTCGCCTCGATGCGGAGGATGCCCTTCATCAAGGCCGCGTGGCCGGGGAAGCTGCAGATGTATTCGTAGTCTCCAGGTGTGGTCGGGGCGATGAAGTAGATTGTGTCGCTCGTCTCGGGCTGCACCAGGCCGGTGTGAAAGAGCACGTCGGCGCTGTCGGGGACGTAGCTCTTGGCGGCACCTTCGATGCCGAGGGCGAGCGCGGCGGTGCCAACGTCCTGGCCCTTGCCGGGGGCGCAGAGGACGAAGTTGTGCAGCATGTCGTCGGTGTTTTTGAAGATGAGGCGGATGCGGGCGCCGGCTTTGGCGGTGAGCAGGGTCTGGTCGAATTTCAGGCCGGGCTGGGTGCCGAGGAGGAACTGTTGGTCGCCTTCGTTGTTGGGCCAGTCGGTCGGTTGCTTGATCGGGTGTTTGGCGGTGTGGCCGAGCGCGGCGACGGGAACGGCGGCGGCGCAGATCTCGGCGGCGTTGGGCTCGATCGGGATGATCCGGTCGCCGGGAGCGAAGCGGTTGAGCGTGTAGTAGGCGGTGGGGTGGAGCACGGCGGCCCCGCCGGTGGCGGCGCGGAGACCGTTGACCTTTATCTCGTGGACGTAGCCTTCGCGCAGGCAGACGGCGGCGAGGCGCACACTGAGACCATCCGGCGCGACGACGATTTTGCGCACGGGGCACGCGAGGCGGTCGATGGGCGCGGCGCCGTAAGCGGCGTGGTAGTTGTAGGTGAAACCGGCGATGCTGTAGCTCGCGGGATTCTCCGCCGTGGTCCGGTCGACCGGCGCGGTGAACGTGAGGAGAAAACCGTCGGGCTGAGCTTTGACTTCTTTGATCTCGAGCGGGGTCTCGCCGGTCCACGTCACGCGCTCGATGCCGTGTTGCTTCGGGCCGACGGAGCCCCAGCCGCGGGCGGTCTCGCCGACGAACATTGCGGCGTTTTCGCCGAATTCCATGCGGAGCGTGCCGCTGTCGAAGCCTTCGCGGAAGGCGTAGGCGGCACCTTGCCAGACGCCCTGCACTTGCTCGAGGGAGATGCGCATGAGTTTGCTTTGCCCCTGATCGCCGACGAAGAACTGGCCGGCGAACGGGCCGAATTTTCCACCGGTGCGGTCCTCGATCATGGCAGAGTTGGAGATGCCGTGCACGGCGTGCGGCAACCAGACGGCGGGTGCTTTGAGGCCGGGGAGTTTCTTGGCGACGACGTGCATAGGCTGCTCGAAATCGGTGATCTGATCGGGACGGAGCGCGACCGTGGAGCCGGGGAGCTTGGACCACGCGAGGCCGGCGGGATGGCCGATGAAGTCGCCGGATTCAATGTGCGTGATTTTGCCCGAGCCGACCCATTCGCCCTGGTTGTCGGTGGTGAACCACGCGCCTTGCGAACTGACGGCGAGACCGGCGGGCGAGCGCAGGCCGCTGGCGATGGGTGAGAGCTGGCCGTCGGGCGTGATTTCCACCATCCAGCCGCGCCAGGGCACGGGGGCTTGGGTGGCGCCGCCGAAGGCAACGTTGAGCGTGACGCGGAGATTGCCGTTGGGCGCGAGCACGGGGCCGAAAGCGTATTCGTGGTAGCTGCCGGAGATGGGAATCTTCGCGACGGTTTCAAACACATCGGCCCGGCCGTCGCCATCGGTGTCGGCGAGGCGGGTGACTTCCTGGCGCTGGGCGACGTAGAAGCCGCCCTTGGGCGCGGCGATGATACCGAGCGGCTCGTGCAGGCCTTGCGCGAAGAGCGTGTAGCGCGGCTTGGGATCGGCGTCGTAGGCGCCGTCGATCCACCAGACCTCGCCGCGGCGGGTGGTGACGAGGAGGCGCGTCGGGGCGACGGCGACGATACCGCTGACCTCGAGCACGATGGCGTCGGGCACGGGGAGAGGCGTGCGTTGCCAGTAGCGATTCTCGGCGGCGGCGAGCGCTTCGGAAGGTTTGGTGAAACGTTCGGCCGCGGAAGGGTTGTTCGTCTGGGCCGGCGCGACAAGCGGAAGGGCAAGGACGGTGAGGACGGAGAAAACTGACGGAAAAAGGGGAGTGCGCTTCATGGGAAAAATTACCAGACGAGCGAGTAGGTGAGGGTGCGATCGACCTTGCTGCCGGAGACGGGGACGGTGAGTTGCTGGCGACCGTTGCGCGTGCGCACGGTGGGCTTCAACGCGCTGTCTTTCGGCAGATCAACGTAGTAAGTGCGGTCGCCAACGATCCAGCCGCGGCCACTAGGTTGCGGCGTGATCGTTCCGGCTTCCGCGAGCAGAACGTGAGTTTCCCAAGAGGTATTGCGACCGACGAGGGTGAGGGTGCGGGTGACGCTGCGACCGTCGGCCGCGGGTGCGATGGTGTCGCGCACGTCGAGCTCGCCGAGTTTACCGAGGAAGGTCGGCGAGTCGTCGGCCGCGAGCGTGTAGCCTTGTGAAGACCAGAGGGCGTCGGGGGCGTCGGGCCAGTCGAAGGCGGAGCGTTCTAGAAGGGTGACGGTGGGCTTGGCGTTGAGGGTGAGAGCGGGGCCGGCGGGCTCGGCCAGCTGGGGTTCGCCGCGGCCTTGCCACATCTCGGCGGTGTCGAGAAAGCTCCCGCGCCAGACGCGGAGGATGGAGCCGGCTTCGAAATCGTAGGCATAATGCGCGCCGGTGGGTGAGCCGACGCTGATGGCGTAGAGGCGTTTCTTAGGGTCGAAGGGGACGAAGCCGCGTTGGAGCCGGGGGCGGTCGGTGGGGTTGATGAGAAGGATCTTTTCCACCGGAGCTTTGGCGGTGGAGTCGACGTGGGTGAGCAACTGCGGAGCGAGACTGATGCCGCGGACACCGATCTTGAGCGAAGGGCGGCCGCTGCGGGCTTGGCGGTAGTCGAGTTGGAACGGGTGGGCGCCGGCGGTTAACGCGAGGGTGCGACTGTCGGCGCCGAGTTCGAGCGGGGCGAGGGCCGTCTGGCCCGCGATGAGGAGACGGGCGGGGTTGCGCGTCTCGGCGGTGAACGTGAAGGTGTCGGCGCGGGCGATTCGGATCGTGCCTTTGATGACGATGGCGGACTTGCCGGATTTTTCCATCGGCAGAAGGCTGAGCGCGTCCAAGGTGCCGGTCGAAGTCGGCGGCGTGGAGTAATCGCCGAGGCCTTTTTGTTCACCGGTGCGGAGCTCGTAGGTGAGGCCGGAGGTGGTGACGGGCGGGGTGTCGAAACGGAGGGCGGAGAGGCGGCGGATCGCGACCGGGCCGTGGTCGCCCTGAATCATGATGGGACCGCGGGCGGCCTCGGGGCCGGTTTCGAATAGCGCGCTGCGGGTCGGGCCGGTGACCTCGACGTTTTCGTGGATCAGAAAATCGTTGAGGAGGACCCGGACGAACTTGGCGTTGGCGATTTTTTTGCCTGCGGCGTCGAAGCGCGGGGCGCGAAATTCAACCCGAAGATTTTGCCAAAGGCCGGGGGCGCGGGCGGCGTTGGCGCGGGGCGCGAAGCCATCGTAGCTCTCCTTGCCCTTGCCGCGCGCGGCGTCCCAGCGGTGGTAGATCGCGCCGCAGTCGGTGTCTTGTGGGGCTTTTTTGCCCCAGCTGTCGAAGAGCTGAATCTCATAGCGGCCCATGAGGTAGACCCCGGAGTTGGAGCCGGGGGTGAGCAGGAAATCGAGCTCGAGCTCGAGATCGCCGTGATCCCAGGCGGTGACGAGGTGGGCGCGGGTCTCGGGGATTTTCCCCGTATTGTTGACGAGGACGCCGTCGCCGGGGAGGCCGACGAGTTTTTTCTCAATGCGTGGGTCACCGCCGAGGCCGGAGGCGATCTGCCAGTTGGCGCCGGGCGGGAGGAAGTCGGCGGCGACCGACGGCAGCGGCGCTTGGGCTTGGAGACAGTGTGCGACGAGGAGACCGGCAACCAGGCTTAGGGATGAAATCTTCATTGGGGGAAAGGGGGTGTTTAGGGGAACGAAGCGCCGCCGCCGCGCAACCCTCAACCGGAGAACGGCGAAAAAAACTGGGCAAAGGAGATCTGCTTTATCGTCGGAACGAAGCGCCGGTCGGTCGGCTCGCGCTGGGCGTCGGGAAAGTCGTGCTCGCTTTCGGGTGGGCGCCGGTGGTGGAGTGCGTGGCGATGGGTCGAAGAGCTAGGGGGTGTAAAGGGGAGTTGGCTTTCTGTTTGACGGGAGGCGGAGGCGATAGTGCAGGTTGGGGGATGGTTCGTTGCCGAATGCTTTCTTTGTTGGTTGGGATCGGGCTGACGGCGGCGACCGCGAGCTCAATGGCTCAGGGCGCGGCGCCCATGATGGCCGAATCCCGACGCGAGGTGTTTCTCGCGTCGCCGCGCGCGGGGGTGGCGGTCCTCGCGGCGAGCTACTACACCGGGTCCAGTGGTGGAGAGATGATTTCAATGCATCAATTGATGTCGCGCTCCGACACGGTGGATGTGGCGTTCATGCGCACGTCGCCGGACCATGGGCGAACTTGGAGTGAGGCGGTCGAGGTACCGACGCTGGAGGTGAGGACGGGAGGAAAATTTCGGCGGGCACTCCGGGGCGGCGTGGCCGATCCGCGAACGGGGCGGTTTGTGCGGTTCCAAATCGACGGGCTGCTGCCGACGGACGATCCGCTGGAGGGCATGCGGCAATGGTATGTGACTTATCAGGTGTCGGTGGATGGCGGGCGCACGTGGCCGGTGGACGAGCAGGTGATCCAGCGTGGGGCGGGGTTTTCGCCAGCACATCCGCTGCCGGGCGTGTGGATCGGGAAGAATTGCGTGATGGTGGGTGACCTCGCGTCGGTGCCGATTGTGCTCGCGGACGGCACGCTGGTGCTGCCGGTGGTCGTCGCGCCGCTCGGACCGGATGGAAACTATTTTAATCCGGGCGGAGGCTACACCTATACGGATGCGGCGGTGTTGCGCGGGCGTTGGAGAGACGGCGGCGGTGCTGCGGGTGCGCGGGAGAACGGAGGCGACCTGCGGATTGATTGGGAATTGTCGGCACTGGTGAAAGGCGATCCGGCACGGTCGACGCGCGGGATGGACGAGCCGACCGTGGCGCCGCTGGCAGACGGGCGCTTGTCGATGGTGTTACGCGGATCGAACGGCGGAAAACCGATGCTTCCTGGGCGGCGTTGGGTGGCGTGGTCGGGCGACGCGGGGCGCACTTGGACGAAACCGGAACCGTGGACCTACGCGGACGGCGGGGAGTTTTTCTCGCCGAGCGCGTGCTCGCAACTCGTGTCGCATTCCTCGGGACGTCTTTTTTGGATCGGGAATATCGTGCCGGCAAATCCGACCGGCAACCAGCCGCGCACACCGCTGGTGATTGGCGAGGTCGACGTAAAATCAGGACTGTTACGGAAGGAAACCGTGCGCGTGATCGACGAGCGGAAGGACGGTGACAGTCCGTTGCTCGCGCTCTCGAATTTCTCAGCGCGCGAAGATCGCGAGACCGGCGAGATCGTCGTGAACCTGAGCCGCCTCTTCGAACGTTCGCCGCCGGAGCCGGCGCGGGATTGGACGTCGAACGCGTATTTGTATCGATTGAAGGTGAAGTGAGTGAGTCGGCAGTCGATGGAGCGACTTCTGTCTGCGTGGTCATGCGCTTCTGCGTGGCGCCTCAAGGCTGGCCAGTTGCCGGCCCTGAGATGCAACCAACGAGAGTCTGACGCATGCCGGACTCGGGAGTCTATCTGAGCACGGAGTCGAAGAGCCGGTAGGCGGTTTCGCGTTGGGCGTCGGGGAAGTCGTGCTCGCTGTCGGGGTGGGCAACGGTGAGACGGGTCGCGGCGTTGAACAGTGCGTAAACGTCGCGCGCGGAAGCAACGACGCGGTCGACGGAGGACCACTGGAAATTGGAATCGCGGAGCGGAGCACTCACGAAGACGGGGCGGGGGGCGAGGGCGCCGAGGATCTCGTGGAAGTCGAACGGGATGTCGGTGAGGCGGCCGGCGTAGTTGAGCAGGCGCGGCATGTAGCGCTCCTGGCACCAGCCCTTCTCGGGCGCCCAAACGGCGGGTTTCCCGCYGTAGTAATCGAGGTAGGAATCGAAGCCGCAGCTGGAAACGATGGCGGAGATGCGCGGTTCGAAGACAGCGGTGTAAAGGGCGTTGTGGCCGCCGAGCGAGTGGCCGATGGCGCCGAAGCCGGCGGAGGTTTTCACAAACGGAAGCGACTCCAACAGGTCGAGGGCGCGGGTGTTGTCCCAGATGGCCTTCATGGTGCCACTGGCGTAGCCGAGGCCCTTGAGATCGGGCGCGTAGTTGGCGAGGTGCGGGTAGGCGGGCGCGATCGCGACGTAGCCGCGCGCGGCGAGTTCGCTCGCGTATTGGCGGTTGGGATTGCCGCCCAGGCCGGCGACGACACCGGCGCCGGCGGTCTGGTCGGTCGGGTGGAGGCAGAGAACCGCGGGGAACATGCGCGCGGTCCCGGCGTTGGCGACGAGCGCGGCTTTCGGAATACAGAGAAACGCGGGAGTCCGGCTCCCGGGTTCGGATTGGTAGGTGATGCGGCGGAGGACGTAAGTGTCGCGGTCAATTTCCTCTTCGACGCGCACGTCGAGCGCCACGCGCTTGGGTGAGGCGGAGCCGGGATAGGCGCCCATCACGGTCTCCATGCTGCGAACGATTTCCGCGCGGCGCTGTTGCCAATCGGCCGGGGTGCGCACCGGGGCAGAAGCACCAGAAGCATCGCGAACCAGCAGCAGTTGGTCGCGCGGCAGGCGCGGTGACTCGACGGCGATCGCGAAAGACGAGAGGGCGAAAGCGGCGAGGACGAGTTGCGGAAAGGGAAAACGCATGGGAGGGGAGGACGGGGCGTGCGACGATCGGTTGCACTGATTGAAGCGGGTAAGCGCGGTCCGGACCGGGGACGGAGTCAAGCCAGCGGGGCGGGTGAGGATCGAAAAGTGGCACGGGCGTCTCGCCCTCGAGTCCGGAACTTGGGCGGGACGCTGAGGACACGGCGGGGCCGGACCTAGGCGGAAGCCCGATGGGGACATCGAGCTCCACCTGATCGGGCTTTGCCCCGATCGGTTTTTGTCTGGCGGCAAGGGCGGGTCGGAGACCTCGCCCTGCGAATCGCTCAGGCGGCGGCGGGGAGGCCAGCCATCAATTGCATGAGGGCAGCTTCGCTGAAGGCAGCGTGGGGGAGTTCGCCCGCGAGCGCACCTTGACGCATGACCAGAATCCGCCGGCAGAGGCCGATTAATTCAGGAAGCTCGGAGGACACGACGAGGAGCGCTTTACCCTCGCAGGCGAGTTCGTCGAGCAGTTGGTAAATCTCGGCCTTCGCGCCCACGTCGACCCCGCGCGTGGGTTCGTCGATGAGGAGCACGTCGCAGTCTCGGGCGAGCCATTTGGCGAGGGCGATCTTTTGTTGATTACCGCCACTGAGGCCGGCGGTGATTGCCTCCATCGAAGGTGTTTTTACGCGGAGGCGCATGGCATAGCGCGCGGTGAGGGTCGCTTCGGCGGCGCGCCGGACGAAACCGAATCGCGTGAGCAGCGGCAGCGCGGCGAGGGCGGTGTTTTCGCGGCAGTTCAGTCCGAGGACGAGACCTTGGCGCTTCCGATCTTCCGGGACGAGTCCGAGGCCGGCGGCAAGGGCTTGTTCGATGGAGCCGAGGGCAAGCGGGCGGTCGTTGACGCGGACCTCGCCGGTGACGGCGGGATCGAGGCCGAAGAGGGCTTGCACAACTTCGCTGCGACCGGCGCCAACAATGCCGGCCAGACCGACGATTTCGCCGGCGCGGACCGAAAGCGGGATGTTGGTGAAATGGCCCGGCGACGTGAGTGCGGTTGCGCTCAATCGGACCGGGCCGAGCTCGCGGGTGAGATGGGCGGGAGTGTGGGCGCGGAGTTCGCGGCCGATCATTTGGGTGACGACGCGGGCCGGTGTGGTCGAGGCGATGGCCTCGGTGGCGATATGGCGGCCATCGCGGAGAACGGTGATATGATCGCAGAGGGCGAAGAGCTCCTCGAGGCGATGCGACACATAGATGAGGGTGAGGCCGCGGGCCTTCAGCTCGCGGACGAGGCGGAAAAGATCGGCGGTCTCGGCGGCGGAGAGCGAGCTCGTGGGCTCGTCCATCACGATGATCTGAGCGCCGGTGCCGACGGCGGCGGCGATCTGAACAAGTTGTTCGCGACCAGTGGAAAGGGTGCCGATCGGAATGTCGGGATCGATGTCGGCGCCGACGGCGGCGAGCAAGGCGCGGGCGCGGGCGCGGAGGGCGGAGCGGTCGATAAAGCCGCGGCGACGAGGAAGGTCTCCTAGGCAGAGGTTTTCGGCGACGGAGAGGTTTGGGCAGAACGCGAGTTCTTGGTGGACCATCGCGATGCCGAGTTCGCGGGCGGCGAGTGGGGTGGTGGGCGCGACCGGCCGACCGCCGATGAGAATTTGGCCGGAATCGGCGGTGTAAACGCCAGCGAGGATTTTCCCGAGGGTGCTCTTGCCGGCGCCGTTTTCGCCGATGAGCGCGTGGCAGGTACCGCGCTCGACGGTGAGCGAGACGTTGTCGAGTGCGAGGACGCCGGGGAAGCGCTTGGTGATCTGGCGGAACTCTAGGAAGGGCACGGGGCCAAGGGTGAATCGGAGGAAGGCTGGTGGTGGCCGGCCGCGCTCCCGAGGAGGGCGGGTCGGAGACCCTGCCCTACGTTTTTACTTCGGCAGCCACTTGTCCCAGTTTTTGGCGAAGGCATCCACGTTGTCTTTGGTCACGGGGATGAGGGCGCTGATGTCTTTGACGGCGACCGGATCTTTCTTGAGGACGATTTTGTTAATGAGGTGCTCGACGGATTTGTAGCCCCACTCGTAGCACTGTTGCGCCAGGAGCACGGGAACGTGGCCGCTGCGGATATAGGCGAGCTGCGCGGGCAGCGCGTCGACGGCGACGCACTTGACGGTGCCGGGTTGCCACTTGAGGGCGTTCTCGGTGAACAGCGGCCAGCCCCCGATCATGGCCCAGCCGGTGATGTCGGGGTTGGCCTGCATGACCTGCTCGACCTTGGCGGCGGCGTCTTGCGCGGTCTCCTTGTGGTAATAGGCGTCGCGAATCGTGATGCCCGGATATCTTTTGGCGGCCTCGCGCACCCCCCTGACACGAATTTGGAGATTAGGGGCGTTTTGGTTGCCGGCGAGGATGGCGACGACGCCGCGGCCGTTCATGATTTTGGCTAGTTCGTCCATGACTTGGGCGCCGCAAAGCAGGTCGTCGACGCCGTAAGTGACGAAGCGCTTGGAAGCGGGGGCATCGGAGTCGAAGGTGGCGACGGGCACGCCGTTCTTGACGGCGGAGTTAATGGCGTCGGTCAGTTTGTTGGCGTCGGAGCAAGCGACGGCGATGCCCTCGGCGCCGGTGAGGACGAGTTGCTCGATGGCCTCGGCCTGTTTCTGGGCGTCTTCCTCGTTGGGGGTGCGCCAGTCGATTTTGATGGTCAGTTTGTGTTTGGCGCCGAGTTCCTTGGCGGCGTCAACTGCACCGACGCGGGCGGCTTGGAAGACGGGGTTGCCTTGGGATTTGGCGACGAGACCGATGGTGATGGTCCGGGATTTTTCGGCGGCTTCGGCCACCGAGGCGAAGGCGAGGAAGAGAGCAGCGAGGAGGATTTTTTGCATGGGAGGGGGAGTTTTTAACGCGAAAAAAATGGGAGGGGCAACGATGGCAACGGGGGCCGGGGTTTTCGGGGAATTAGGCGGCGGCGGTGAGGCGGCGTTTGGCGAGCCAAGTGTTAAGGTTGTCGAGGACAACGGCGAAGATGACGACGGATCCGATGATGATCTGGCTGTAGTTTTGGTTGATGCCAAGGATGACGATGCCGCTGGAAATCATTTGGATGATCAGGGCGCCGAGGACAACCCCGAGAGCGGAGCCTCGGCCGCCGGTGAGACTGGCGCCGCCGACGACGGCGGCGGCGATGACGTTGAGCTCGTAGCCTTGGCCGTCGCCGGAGGTGGCCGCGCCGTAGTAACCGATCGAGAGCAGGGCGGCGATGCCCGCGCAAAGGCCGGAGATGACGTAGACGCCCAGTTTGACCCGCTCGACGCGGATACCGGAGAAACGCGCGGCGAGCTCGTTGCCGCCGATGGCGTAGATGCGTCGGCCGGCTGCGAGGCGAGAGAGAAAGATCCAGCCCACGAACAGCACGACGATCATCGTGGCGAGGGGAACCACCCCGAGACCGTCGCCGACTTCGCAGCGCACAAATTCGCGAAATGCCGCGGGAAAACTGCCGATGGATTGACCTTCGGTGACGACGAAGGCGATGCCGCGGTAGATCGCCATGCCGCCGAGCGTGATGATAAACGGGTGCACGCGGAGCGCGACGATGAGACTGCCGGAGGCGAGGCCGCAAAGCGTGGCGACCCCGAGACAAGCGCCGGTCCCGAGAAAAATTCCGAGGACCGGAGAAGTCGCGGCGGGTCCCTCTGCGCCGAAGTGACGGAGCACGAGGGCACCGGCGACCGAGGCGAGAGCGTAGATGGAGCCGACGGTGAGATCGATCCCGCCGGAGATGATCACGAGCGCCATGCCGACGGCCATGATGGCGATGAACGAAGTGTCTTTGGCGAGTTGCGCGAGATTCTGGACGTTGAGAAATTTGTTTTTCTCGATCGTGAGCGGCACCCGTTCGCCGGCGGCATCGGTGGTGTAAACGCGGGCGCGGGTGCCGTCAGCAGCGCGTTCAAAAACAGGAGTGCGCACGGTGCCGGCGAAGGCGGTGAGGAGGGCGCCGAGGGCAAGGATGACGAGGAGCAGGCCGCTTTCTTGAAAACGAAAGAGCGCGCGAAGACGGGCGGGCATGGGGAAGAGGCAGATTAGGTAGGAGCCCAACCCAAGTTGGAAACCACGAAATACGCCCGGCGTGAAACGTGGGTACGGCTGGGAACGATGCCCGCCCGATTCGGGACCGACAGGGAAGGGCGGGGCCGAGATGCGGCCCTACTTGGAAGACGGAAGGAACTCAGTGGTCATCGCTTGGGCGGGGGTGACTTTGCCCTTGGCGAGCAGACCGATTTCTTCGAGCTGGGTAATCTGGGTGGCGAAGCGGCGGGTGGAGAGTTGACCGATGTTGGCGAGGCCGCCGTCGGCGTCTCGGCCGGTGACGAGCTTCTCATCGAGAATCAGTTGGCGGGAGGCCAGCGCGAACGTGTCGTCGATGGATGAGTTGGTGAGTTTCATCGCCGCGTGGGCGGCGGCGGGATCGCCTTCAAGGTAGTCGCGCCAGCCCTTGACGTAGGCCCGCATGAACGCGCGGAGCGCCTCCGGATTTTCGCGGGCAAATTTGCGATTGGTGAAAAGGACCGCGTAAGCGCGGAAGCCGGCGTCCCACGAAGAGAGGAAGCGGGGTTTGGCGCCGCCGGCTTTTTCAATGAAGTAGGGCTCCGCGATAAAGTAGCCCTGTTGGATCGCCTCCTTATCGCCGAGGAAGGCGGCGACCGAAAAACTCTGCGGGACCACGTTCACGGTGACGCCGTATTTCTTTTTCAGGAGGGCGAGAAACGTCCACTCGGGGCGGGCGATGACCGTTTTGCCCTGAAGGTCTTCGAAGCGGCGAACGGAGCTGGACGGGTTGATGAGCAGGCCGGAAGGATCGTCCTGGAAAACGGCGGCGACGGAGAGCAAGGGCAGGCCGACGGCGATTTTTTGGAGCAGGTCGGTGCTGTCGCCTTGGCCGAGTTGCGCTTGGTTGGTGGCGACCTTTTGGGTAACGAAGGCGTTGGGTCCGCCGGGCACAATCGTGACGTCGAGGCCCTCGGCCGCGAAGAAGCCGCGGACTTGGGCCTGATAAATGCCGCCGTGCTGGGGTTCGGCGACCCAGTCGAGCTGCAGGGTGATTTTCGTGAGTGGTTGCTTCGCGGCGGAGGCCGGCGTCGCGGCTGGGACGGTGGCGACGGACACAAGGGCCGTGGTGAGGACGAAGAGGGTGCGAAGGAGCGGTTGCATGAGCGGGAAAATTACGGGCGGTTCAGGTGTCGGCGCGGTCGTAGGAGTCATGCCATTTACGGAGGAAGAGCCAACTGAGCGAAAGCACGCCGGCGACAAAGATAAAGCCGAGCGCGCAACACACCGCGGCGGTGGCGAAGAGCGCGGGATATTTCGCCTGGCTGCTGTAGATGATCGTTTGGAAACCGAGGCCGCCGCCGTCGCCGGCGGAGCTGCCGGCGGTGTAGTCGCCGACGAGGGCGCCGATGGGTGCAAGCGTCGCGGCGATGCGCAGACCGGTAAAAAAATACGGCAGTGCGGCCGGGATGCGGAGCCGGCGGATTTCCTGAAACTTGGTGGCGCGGTAGAGTTGGAAGAGCTCGACGAGATTGCGGTCGGTGGAGACGAGGCCCTGGGTCGTGTTCACCGCGAGCGGAAAAAAGCAGATGAGAAACGTGATGATCGTGACGCTCTTCAGGCCGGCGCCGACCCAAAGCACGAGGATGGGCGCAAAGACGATGATCGGCGTCATCTGCAGGAGCATCAGGTAGGGATAAAAAGTCACCCGCACGAGCGGCGAGAGGGAGAGCAGGATTGAAAGCAGGAAGCTGACAAAGACGGCGGCGAGAAACCCGAGGGTGGCGCCGGAGGCGGTGTTGAGGGTGGCGCGCCAGAGCTCGTCGCCATGGTCGCGGAAGGCGGCGAGGACTTCGGTGGGCGCGGGGAGCAGGAAACGGAAATCTTCGGAGAGTGACGCGCGGACGAAGATCCAGATCGCAACAAAGAGTGCACCGGCGAAGGCCGGGAGCAGAATGGTGAGGAAACGACGGGGCGGCATCGGCGGCGGGGGCTTAGGTGGCGACGGTGTCCTCGACCGAGCGGAGGAGTTGCGAAGCCTCGTCCACCAGTGCGTGATAGGCGGGATCGCGGCGCGTGGCGGGCGTGCGCGGGTAGGGCAAATCGACGCGGATCTCGCGGTGAAGCCGGCCCGGGTTGGCGGACATCACGACGATGCGGTTCGACAAAAACACGGCCTCGGCGACCGAATGGGTCACGAAAAAAGCGGTCCAGCTCTGGCGCTCGCGGATGGCGAGAAGTTCCTCGTTGAGACGGTCCCGGGTCATTTCGTCGAGGGCGCCGAACGGTTCGTCGAGTAGGAGAAGCTGCGGAGAAAGCACGAGGGCTCGGGCGATGGAGACGCGCATTTTTTGCCCGCCGGAAAGTTGGCGCGGATAATAGGCGGCGCGCGGTTCGAGGCCGACGAGGGCGAGAGCGGTGCGCACGAGTTCGGCGCGGCGATCGGGCGGCGTGGCGCGGAGCTCGAGCGGAAGGGCGACGTTGGCGGCGACGGTGAGCCACGGCAGCAGAGTGGGTTCTTGAAAGACGTAAGCGAGTTCGTCGTCCGTCGAGGCGCGTTCGGGTGTGGCGGTGCGGCCGCCGAGGAGCAGGGCGCCGGCCGTGACGGGGCTGAGGCCGGCGATGAGTTTGAGCAGGGTCGATTTGCCACAACCGCTGGGGCCGATCAGGGCGATAAAATCGCCCGGTGCGGCAGTGAGACTGAAGGCGTCGAGGATGACCGGGCCGGCGCCATAGCGTTTTTCGACTGCGCGGAATTCAACGGCCGGCGAGACGTTTTTGGCGGATGAGCTGGCGGTGGAAGGCACAGCCTTTACGAGATACGAAGAAATCGGGAAAGCCAGCGCGAGGTGAAAAACGAATCGAATGGGGTCCGCAACCGGTTGGAAAAACGCCCAGGAAAAGGGTCACTTATTCTGTGGCGCGATTTTTTTAGCGGAGCGATTTGATCGGCGAACGGGGTGACGGCGGCGGGGCGGTTTAAAACGGTGCGAGGGCCCAGGGCAGGACGGGACTTTGGGGGTGGTTGACCACGATCTGGAGGCCGGCGGTCAGGCCTTTGGCGAGGGTGACGGGCACGGTGAGCACGGGGAGGCCGCCGAGGGAGGCCGGCGCAGTGAGCGAGAGCAGACGGCTGCGTTGGGGAAGCGTGCAGTCGGCTTTCGTGAGCGCGGGGCGGTGCACGGCGGGCAGAATCAAGAAGTCGAAGGTGAGGAAATAGCTCGTCCACACGAGCCGGACGGCGGCGAGCGTGGCGTCGGCCGAGGCGACTTGAGCGGGGGTGAGCTCGTGGACTCGATTGAGGCGGGCCCAGACCGCGGGATCGTAACGGTCTTTATACGCGGCGGACCACGGGGCGTGGATCGCGGCTGACTCAAGAGCGACAATGATGTTGTAGGCGTCGAGGGCGCCGGCAAAGCGGCGGAGCAGTTCGGTGCGGGTCGCGTGATCGGCGGGCGGGGCGAGTTGGGTCGCGGCCGAGCGGCAGGCGGCGGCGACTTCGGGCGAGAGGCCGGGGATTTCAAGATAGCAACCGCGGGGGGTGCGTTCGCTGCGGCCGAGGCCAACGAGCGCGGCGAGGGCGGTGCGCATGTCGGCGGCGGTGCCGGTGAACCAGCCGGCGGTGTCGAAGGTGGGCGAAAGAGGTACGGCGTCGGCGATCCACGCATCGCGGGGCCGGCCGCGGTAGCCGAAAAGACCACAGAAGGCGGCGGGGACGCGGACGGAGCCGCCGGTGTCGGTGGCGAGAGCGAAGGGCACGATGCCGGCGGCTACGGCGGCCGCGGAACCGCTGCTGGAACCGCCCGTGGTACGCCCGGGGTGGCGAGGGTGTTCGCAGTCTCCGTAGTGCGGGTTCTCGCCCGTGATACCGTAGGCGAATTCGTGGAGGTGGGTTTTCCCGGCGAGGACGGCACCGGCGGCGTTGAGGGCGGTGATGAGCGTCGAGTCGACGGTGGGCTCGGGGCGAACTTCGGGGAGAAACGTGGAGCCGGCAAATGTGGGGAAGCCAGCGACGTCGAAGAGATCTTTAGCGAGGTAAGGCACGCCGGCCAGGGGAGCCCCGGCGGGAGCCGTGGCGAAGTGCGTGACGAGTTCGGCCTCGGTGGGCAGGTGGGCAAAGACGGCGCGTTGTTGCGCGGGTGATAGCACGGTGGTGGCGCGGCGAAGGAACTCGCGGGCGGCGGTCGTGGGATCGAGGGCTTGCCAGTCRGCGAAGGTCATTTTGGGAAGTGCGCGGAAAGTTCGAACGGTTGACAGTGAGAGACGGCGGACGCGGCGCGGGTCGCAAATAAAATTGCGCCTCCGGGGGCGGGGCCAGCATAACGCGGATTCTATGGTGCGCGTCTTTGTCTCCGGTTGCTACGATATCGTCCATGCTGGGCATGTGCAGTTTTTCCGCGAGGCGAGGGCGCTGGGCGACCACCTGACCGTGTGCTTCGCTTCGGCCGAGGTGTTGTGGTTTCACAAGCAGCGGAAGAGCTCGTTGCCGGACGAACACAAACGGGCGCTGATTGCGGGTTTGAAGAGGGTGGACGAAGTGGTGGTGGGGCAGGGGCTCGAGGAGGGCATTGATTTCAGGGAGCATTTTCTGCGGCTCCGGCCGGACATTTTGGCCGTCACCGAGGATGACAAATGGGCGGATTTGAAGCGGGCGTTATGCGCGGAAGTAGGCGCGAAGTATGTGGTGATGGCGAAAACCCCGCCGGAGTTTCCGCCCATTTCGACGACCGAGATCGTGCGCTGGATTCGGGCGCCGCAGGCGGCGCCGCTGCGGGTGGATTTCGCGGGGGGATGGCTCGATGTGCCGCGATTCGCGCGGGCGGGCGGGTTTATCGTGAACGCGGCGATTTCGCCCACGGTGTCGTTGCGCGAGTGGCCGTATTTTCAAAACGCCGGGCTCGGTGGGAGCGGCGCCTGGGCGTTGATCAACGGTAAAGACGGCGTGGGCTCCGAACTTGATCTCGGGGTGGGTTGGCAAGATCCGGCGGTGATCAGCGAGACGGGTTTGTGCGTGTGGCGGAGTGGACCGCGCCCGGACTTGGAAGTGAAAACCGACGGCGCGCTCCTGCGGGGGCGGCTGGCGCTTTACTGGACGGGGACGCAGCACAGCACGCCGGGCGTGGTGAATCAGGCCCGCGACTACGGCGCGATCGAGCGCGCGGGACGGACCGCGCGCGATGCGGTCTGGGCCAACGATTTTGGCGGGCTGGCCGACGCGGTGCGGCAGTCGTATGCGGTGCAACGCGCCGAGGCCATGGACCCGCTGACGGGCGACCCGGCGGCAGCGGGGAATGCGGTGCTGGCGGCGTGCCGGCCGGTGGCTTGGAAATACTGCGGCGGCGGCTTTGGCGGCTACGCGGTTTATTTGTTCAACGCTCAGGCGGACCGCGACGCGGCGTGCGCGCTGCCGGGTTTCAGGCCCGTTGAGCCTTACGTGAGCGGGTGAATTTAGCGCCGGAGGCGGGCGCGAGTGATCGCGATGATACCTTTCCACGAGCCGATGCGGTGGAGCATTTCAGAGAGGTAGCGGGCGTCGCGGTGAAGCTCGACCCACGAGATGATGAGATCGTCGGCGGAGGAATTGCGGGACATGGTGGGAGCGGGAGTTGAGTGGGAGGAAAAGAGGAGAGGCGGGCAGTGCCGGCGGGAGCAGAAAGTGGAATTCGGCGCAGATTGGGCCGCTAAAACCAGAGGCGGCGAAATTGCCAATAGGCTTGGAGCAAGGCGACGGCGAGTCCGCCCCGAAACCTTCAACGGGTACCATCCCACCAGAATGCGTCGCGCGCTTCGGCTTGGGCGAATTCGCGTGGGTTGCGCTGGGGAAGGGCGCCGCCGACCAGCAGAGGTACGACGACGGTCAGCAGGATCGTCAGACCGGCTTGGGCGGCGCGGATTCGGCCCTAACGCCAGACGAGGACGATCGTCGCTAGCGCCAAATCGGCTGGGAGACGCTGCGCGCCGGCTGGGAGAGCAGGGCCGCAGGGCCCTCAGAGACCGAGCATGAAGTTGAAGGTGCGCTCGGCTTCGCCGGGGAGGGACTCGTGGGCGAAGTCGGGGTAGATCACTACGTCCTTCTTTGAGGTGATTTTGTTGTAGGCGGCGAACTGGGTCGAAGGCGGACAGATGGGGTCCATGAGGCCGGCGTAAAGGAGGACCTCGGCCTGAATGCGCGGGGCGAGAAATTGAACGTCGATGTAACCGAGTTTGTCGAAGACGGCGGCTTCGCGCTCGTGGCGGGGATCGAAGGCGCGGAAGTAGAGGCTGAGTTCTTCGTAGGCGGATTTGGCCTGGTCCATTTCCCAGACGCGCTGGTAGTCGCAGAGAAACGGATAGACGGGAGCGATGCGTTTGAGGCGCGGCTCAAGCGCGGCGCAGGCCAGGGTGAGGGCACCGCCTTGGGAGGCACCCATCGCACCGACGCGGGCGGGGTCCACTTCGGGGAACGTCATGACGACGCGGGCGAGTTGGGCGGTATCGAGGAAGATTTGGCGGAAGAGCAGTTTCTTGGCGTCGGGATCGTCGAGGCCGCGGATGATGTGACCGCGGAGGGTGTTGCCCTGCACGCCGCCCCGATCCTCAGAGCGCCCACCTTGGCCGCGGCAATCCATGGCGGCGACGCAGAAGCCGGCGCCGGCGTAGGCGAGCTTGGTGATCCAGTCGCCGGAGTAGCCGGAGTAGCCGTGGAACTGAAGGACGGCGGGGTTTTTTGCAGACGACCCGGTGCGGTTTTTTGGCCGGAGGTATTTGGCGTAGATTCGGGCGCCGCCGACGCCGGTGAACCAGAGGTCGAAGCATTCGACGTGAGGCGGAGTGATTACGGTGGAGGGGCGGAGTTCGGGGCGCGGGTCGGTGGCATCGAGTTCGCGAAGGGCTTCAGCCCAGTAGGCGTCGTAGTCGGCGGGGCGGGGATTCCGACCGGAGTAGTGATGGAGTTCGGAGAGCGGCAGGTCGATGAGGGGCATTTTGGAGATTTTCGATTTTGGAGTGGCGATTTTCGATGTTCAGAGGGAACAGAGGCGGAACGGGCAAGAGATTTTCCGCGTTGTCATCGGCGCGGCGGGGCACGGGAGTTGCGGGATGAAAGTCGCGTTTATCAGTGGCACGAGCATCGTGAAGTCTGAGCTGTTTTCGGCCTGGGAGGTGCGAGTGGTCGAGACCAAATATGGACCGGTCACCTACAAAACGCAGGGCGACTTTGCGCTGATCAACCGGCACGGCTACGGGGCGCCGGTGCCGCCGCACATGATCAACTATCGGGCGAATCTGCGCGCGCTGGCGGATTTGGGATTTCAGGATGTGGTGTCGCTCAATTCGGTGGGCTCGCTGAAGCCGGAGCTGGGGCCGGGAACGCTGGTTTCCTGCAGCGACTATGTGGGCTGCTTGGCCGGACCCTCGACCTATTTTGACGACGAGCTGAAAGGTGGGGCGCCCGGAATCGCGAATAATTTGATCCCGTTACTCATCGCCCGGCTCGCGCCGGAATTTACGGTGCGGCCCGGGAAGATTTACGTGCAGACGCGGGGCCCGCGGTTTGAGACCAAGGCGGAGATCGCGATCATCCGGCACTGGGGGGACGTGGTGGGAATGACGGCGGGGCAGGAGGCGGATCTGGCGTGTGAGCTGGGGTTGCGCTACAACTCGATCGCGATGGTCGATAACTACGCGAACGGGATCGAAGGCACGGCCATCGACTACGCTACGTTTCACGAACTGGTGAAAGACAACCAGTCCAAGGTGAACCGACTGTTTGGGCGGATGCTGGAGATTTTGGGGTGATGACGGGAGTCGGATTGCTTTGGGCGCGACGCTGGATTTGTTGATTCAACTTTTATGAACAACCAATCGGTCGGAGTGCTTGGACTTGGAATCATCGGCGGGGTGTGGGCGCGTCACTATGAGGCGGCGGGCGTGTTAGCGGGGGCTTGGAACCGCACGGCGCAGCCGACGTTTCCCCGGTGGCAGGCAACCCCGCTGGCGGTTGCGCAAGCCTCGGATGTGGTGCAGATCGTCGTGGCCGATCCGCCGGCGGTGCGGGTGTTGCTGGCGCAAATCCTGCCGGCACTGGGACCGGGAAAAACCGTGGTCCAATCGAGCACGATTGATCCGACGAGCAGCGAGGAGTTCTTCGCGGCGGTGACGGCCAGAGGCGCGCGTTACCTCGAGGCGCCGTTTACCGGGAGCAAGCCGGCGGCGGAGCAGAAGCAGGTCGTCTATTATGTGGGCGGAGACGCCCCGACGGTGGCGGCGCTTGATGGTTTGCTCGGGCTGGTGTCGCTCGTGCGGCTGCATATCGGCGACCACAAGCAGGCGACGACGCTGAAGCTCGCCATGAACCTGAACATCGCCGCGCAGATGGAGGCGCTGTCCGAGGCGATCACGTTGGCGAGGTGCGCCGGTATCTCGGACGACGTGTTTTTCGGGGCTTTGGCGAGGAACGCGAGTCAGTCGGGACTGGCGAAGTTGAAAGAGCCTAAGCTGCGGTCGGGCGATTTTTCGCCGCAGTTTTCGGTGAAGCACATGCTTAAGGACATGCGCCTCGCCTCGGGGATCGACGGCACGGCGGGTTTCCCGGTGTTGGCGACGGTCCGGGAGCGGTTGGCGGCGGCCGAGCATGCGGGTTTGGGCAACGAGGACTTCTCGGTGCTGATCAAGCTGCTGGGCCCGGCGACGAAGTAGGAATTGGCCCGCAGCGGGCCCGGTTTGACGTCGATTGGGTGGTTGCTAAGTTATTGACCATAATTAATTTGGTGTCACCCGCGGCTCTGTTTAAGTCCCGCAAAGCCATTGACCGACTGCGCACTGCCATGCAGCGGACGATCAAGGGTAAGGACGAGATCGTCGAGCAGGTCATTGTGTGCCTCGCCGCGGGTGGGCATGTGCTCATCGAGGACTTGCTTGGCTTGGGTAAAACGACGCTGACCGCCCACGGGCGGGTGGGGATCACTCGACCTTGAACGGCGTGATCTTTTGATCGGCGGGACGATTTTTGTTTTCGAAATACTTTTTGAGCACGGTCGCGGCCACCGGGCCGGCGTTGCGACCGCCGCCGAACTCTTCGCCGATGGTGTCGCCCTCGAGCATGACAGCCATGGCAATCTCGGGATTGTCGGCCGGAGCGAAGCAGATGAACCAAGCCAAGTTGATGGTGCCAGTCTTGCCGTCTTTGGTGACGGTCTTTTGAGCGGTGCCGGTTTTGCCGGCGAGGCGGACGCCAGGGATCTTGAATTGGTCGATGTTAAGCGCCTTGGCCGTGCCCTCGGTGATCGTCAGCACCATGCCTTCGACGAGAGCGGAGCGTTGGGCGGGAGTGAGTCCGATGGATTCCGTTTTGAGGGTGGGCGCGTTGGGGCGGTGAACGAGCGTGGGCGGGGTGTGGACTTCGTTGCGCGCGACGGAAGCGGCAAAGCACGCCATTTGGAGCGGACTGACGAGGACATAGCCTTGGCCGATGGAGGCGTTGGCGGTGTCGCCGGGAAACCATTTTTCTCCGAACACCCGCTCCTTGTAGTCGGAGTCGGGCATGATCATCCGCCGCGTTTCGTGGGGCAGCTCGATGCCGGTGCGCTCGTGGAGGTGAAAGCGGCGGCCCTCGGCCGCGAGGCGGTCCTGGGTCAGGAGCCGACCGGCCGCGAAGTAGTAGATATCGCAGCTTTGGGCGATGGCGCCCGGGAGAAGGATTTCGCCGTGGCGACCACGGTCGTTGTTGCAGACGAACGTGCGGTTGCCGATCCGGATGGAGCCCTGGCAGTGGTCGAGCGGCTCGGCTGGGTCGATGACGCCGGCGCGCATACCGGCGATGGACGTGAGAATCTTGAAGGTGGATCCTGGCGGAAAAGCACCACTGATGGCGAGGTTGGTCCAAGCCCCGCGAGCGGTGATATCGGCGGCGTCGGCGTGGTTCAGGCGTGGGGCGAATTTAGACAGATCGTAGTCGGGCTTGCTGGCGAGAACGAGGACCTCGCCGGTGCGGACATCGATGGCGACGGCGGAACCCACCTGATCGCCGATGGCCTGCTCGGCGGTGAGTTGAAGGTCGAGGTCGATGGAGGTGACGAGATTCTTGCCCTGCACGGGCAAGAGGGTTTCGACGGCCTTGGTATCGCGGAGCCGGTAGCCGAGGGGATCAACGCGGAAGATGGATCCGCCGGCTTCGCCTTGCAGGAGGGGATCGAACTTGAGCTCAAGGCCGTCGCGACCGATTGAGCCTCGCATTTTGAAGGTGGTGAGGTCGGAACCGGAAAGGTTGTTGGATTCGACGTCCTCGTTAATGCCCACGAACCCGAGCGTCTGGGAGGCGGTGGAGGCGTGGGGGTAGTCGCGGGTGTTGGTCGTGTAGAGTTGCAGGGGCGAGACCACCGGGAGGCGTTCGATGAGGCGGGCGTAATCGGCGGGCGGAAGATCCTCGATGAGCGGGTAAGGCAGCAGGAGGTCGCGGGCGAAGTGTTTGTTGAGGCGTCCGGCATCGACTTTCAGATCGCGGCCGAGGATGGCGTTGATCTGTTCAAGATAAGACTGGACGACGCTGACGCGGGCCAAAGTCCAAAGCTGCTCGGCGGTGGGCAGCTCCTGATCGCCGGTCTCGCGGTAGTTTTTGCGGATGCGAATGAACTCGGTACGGAAGTGCGAGCGAAGTTCGTCGAGGTAGAGCACGACGGCGAAACGGGGACGGTTGCCAACGAGGAGTTCGCCGTGACGGTCGTAGATATTGCCACGGGGGCCAGGGACCAAGATACGGCGCTGGTTCTGGGCGCGCTCACGGTCATGGTAAAGATCGCCGCGAAGAAGTTGCTGGTAGGCGAGCCCGCCGCCTAGGAGAAGGAGCAGGCCGGTGGTGATAAAATAGAAAAAGACGACACGGGGATCGTAGCCCTTTTGGGACTCGAAGAGTTTGCCGGAGCGGTCGGCGAGAGTGCGGTCGTCGGAGGCCACAGGCGGTCAGGCGTAGCGGTGAGTGTCGTCCGCGAGGAGCGCGAGTGCGCGGGCTTGGATCGCAAAAAACCAAGGGGCGATGAGCGCCAAGCAGATTTGCGAGCAGGCGAGGTCGGCGAAAAGGCGCGGCCACAGGCTGGCCGGGGCGGGAGAGCGGGCGACCTGCGTAAATGAGAAAATTAGGAACAGACCGAGGTTGGCGAACAGCGCGATGACCACGCGGCTCAACGTGTCGTCGCGGGGGACGCGGTCGCGGAAGTTAAAGACGACCGCGTGAGTGAGCGCGAAAAGCAAAGCGTGGGTGCCGAAACTGACCGGAGCGACGGCGTCGAACAACAGGCCTCCGAAAAAACTGGCGAGCAGGCCGGTTTTGAGGGGAAACGTGAGGGCGGGAAGCGTGACGGCAAGGGCACCGACGAAGACATAGAGGCGCCAAGGCGCGAGCGCATGATTGAGCTGCGCGGTGACGGCCCAAAGCAGAAGCGTTGAAAGAAAAATAAGGCTGAAGCGGAGCAAAAGGGGGAAGGCGTGAGAGCAGTGAGCGGGTGCGGAGAACGACGGGCGAAGAGATCGGATGGGAAGCGGGTCGATTAATAAGACTCGAGGGGGACGAGAACGGTGACTTCCGTGAGGGCGGCGAGCCGGTCGTCGAGTTTGACCTCGCCGGACTTGAAGAGGCCGTCGGTGCTGGGCTCGACCTTGATCACAGAGCCGATGGTGAGGCCGGGTGGGAAGACGCCGCCGAGACCCGAGGTGACGAGGCGCTTGGTGGCGTTGGCGCTGGCAAAGATATCGAGCGGGACAAACTCAATGACGCCGCCGGCCGAGCCGAAGGTGGGATTGAGGCCGCCTTGGTAACTCATGGGCCGGATATCGCCCTCGACGACGGCCGCTAGACGCACGGTCTGGCTGCTAATAAGATCGACGGTAGCGGTGTAGGCAAAGACCTCGCTGACACGACCGACGACGCCCCCGCTGAAAACCACAGGGGAGCCGACGGTGAAGTTGAAGTTTTTGCCTTTGCGGATGGTGAGACGCTGCCACCAGCCCGAAAAATCGCGGCGCACAACGCGGGCGTGTTCGGAACGGTAACCGGTGTAAGACGGCAGTCGGAGTATCGCTTCGAGGCGGGCGATCTCACCCTGCATCTCGACGTTTTGTTGGACCGCGAGATCGTAGGAAGCGTTGAGGCGGGCGAGATCGCGACCCGCCTCGATCAGCTCGCTGTTCGAGCGGAGGCGCAGGGACCAGTATTCTTTGAGATCGCGGGCGTAGGACGCAGCGACGCTGACCGGGGCGGTGAGCTCGAAAAAAGACGCTCGGGTGAACGTTTTGATGACGGTCGGGACGATGAGCCAAGCGGCGACGACAAGCCCGAGGGTGAGAAACGGGCGAGCTTGATCGAAGCGTTTGGGCATGGGGCGCAGATTTAACCGAAGAGGATTTTATCTTTAGCGCGCCGAAACCGGCGTGGCGATCGAGCCAAAGAAAATTCCACCGGAACTAATGCGAAGCTTCCGCTCAGCGCGGCAAATCGTGACATAACAGGTTTCGCCGGACCGGACCCAAAACGGGGGAAGCTGAAATGAACATTTGCGCCGGGAATATCCGTACTGGAGCGGACTCGGGTCCAAGCGGTACGTCAGAGATAGGATACCGCAACCTAGCTTGGTGTGACCAATAATCAGGTGTTCTGCATCAGCCACGAGAGGTCGTTGAGGACGGCGCCGGTGCCGTTAGCGACAGCGGAGAGGGGATCGTCGGAGATCGTGACGGGCAGGCCGGTTTTCTCGCTGAGGAGTTTGTCGATGCCGCGGATCAGGGCGCCGCCCCCGGCCATCACGAAACCGCGGTCCACGAGGTCGGCGGAGAGTTCCGGCGGGCAACGTTCCAAGGTGACGCGGACCGCGTCCACGATCGACGAGATGGTGTCGGCAAGGGCCTCGCGGATTTCTTGCGAAGTGATGTGAATCGTCTTGGGCAAGCCGGCGACGGAATCGCGGCCTTTGACCTCCATCGTGAGTTCCTCGTCGAGGGGGTAAGCGGAGCCCACGCGCATTTTGATTTCTTCAGCGGTGCGCTCACCGATGAGAAGATTGTAGGCGCGCTTCATGTAGTTCACCATGGCGGCGTCGAGTTCGTCGCCGGCCACGCGGATGGATTTCGAAAACACGATGCCGTTGAGCGAAATGATGGCGATCTCTGTGGTGCCGCCGCCGATGTCCACGATCATGTTGGCGGCGGGTTCGTCGATCGGAAGACCGACGCCGATCGCGGCCGCCATGGGCTCAGGAATGGTGATGACGTCGCGGGCGCCGGCGTGCAGGGCGGAGTCTTTCACCGCGCGCTTTTCCACCTCGGTGATGCCGGAGGGAATCGCGATGACGACGCGGGGCGGAGCGCGAAAAGAGCCGCTCGAAACTTTGCGAATGAAATAACGGAGCATCGCCTCGGTGACGTCGAAGTCGGCGATCACACCGTCCTTCATGGGACGGATGGCGGTAATATTGCCGGGGGTGCGGCCGAGCATCTTTTTAGCCTCATCGCCAACAGCGCGGACCTTGCGGGTCACGGTATCAAGGGCGACCACCGAAGGCTCGCGGAGGACGATGCCCTTATCTCTGACGTAAACGAGCGTGTTGGCGGTGCCGAGGTCGATGCCGATGTCGTTGGAGAAGTAACCGAGAAGGTTGGCCATGATAAGAATGGTCGGGACGCAAGAGGGGCGGCGACTCCGCCGACGGAATCGAATCTGTGGGACTCCGGAGTGTCAACGAGGGAAACGGCCGATTTTCGCTCCGAGGGTGGGTCAAGAATCCAAGATCGTCGACCGATTAATCAGCCGAGTCGGGGCGCTTTGCAGGGGACTCCCGGATCAATTCTTTTTCCCGGCAGCTTTCTCTTGGTCGGCTTTTTTCTGGGCCTCTTCGTAGGCTTTGCGTTGTTGAATACCGATTTCCAGCAGATCGCTGACGAGCATGCGGGCTTCGACCTCCTGCTGGGCAATGGAGCCGGGCGCGGGGGGACGTTGGGGGATTCCTTGGGTGACCGTGGGCGCTGTGGCCGGCGAGGCGAATCCGGCGGCGTCGGCGCCGGGGTTGTTGGTGCCGGCGGCGACCGAAGGCTTGCGCATGCGGAGTGTCTTCTTCTGCCCGCCGACGGTGATCGTGGCCTCCTCTTTGGCGGGATCGAAAGCGACCACCTTGATGCCCTCGACGGTTGAGTCGACGGCGATCCAATGGCTGCGTTTTGCCTGTGAGTCGTAAACGCACACTAGGATCGTTTTTCCCGTGGAACTAAAGCCCTTGAGTTCGAACGTATCATTGGCCGGTTGATCGACTGCGGCCGCGCCGGGTGCAGGCATGAAAGGAGATTCCTTTGGCAAGGCGATTTGGGCGCGGGCTCCGATGGCTGTAACCAAAGCCAGGACGGAGAAGAATCCGATTGAAGGTGCGCGGTGCATGGAGGTGAGACGCTGTGAGGTTGGCCGGGTTGCGTCAAATGTCGAGCTGACCAAAGCGGTGAAACCTACGACACCTGAAATTCCCTCTTGTCTCGCATTGGCGGCTCGGGCCATTTCTTCCCCGATATGACATCCGAAGCGTATCTCCCGTTTCTTATCCAAGCACTCTTGGCCGGCGGAGTGACGGCATTTGTGATTGGGGCGAGTCACTTTTTCGGTCAGCGAGCCAAGCTCAATAAAATCAAGGATACGGCCTACGAGTGTGGAGTGCCTTCTGAAGGGTTAGTTCACGCCCGCTTCTCGGTAAAATTCTTTCTGACGGCTCTGCTGTTCATGCTGTTTGATTTGGAGATCGTGATTTTGGTGCCGTGGACGTTTATTTACCGGGAGTTTCTGGCGAACAACATTCCGATCATCGGTCCGATCATGTTTTTTATCGGGGTTTTGGTGCTGGGCCTCTTCTACGAGGTAAAAAAGGGCGCATTGGATTGGGAAAAGTGACCGGCAGGGGTTGAAATCGGGCTATTATGCGGCTGGAAACAATCATCGCTCGGAATCGAATTATCGATTTGCGGAGCGTTGATTTGGAAGGGGCATTGCAGGAATTGCTGACGGTGAGCGTGGCGAGCTTCCCCGACCTGAAACCGGATGCGTTGCTGAAGGGATTGTTGGCGCGCGAGAGCACGATGACGACCTATCTGGGTCTCGGCGTAGCGCTGCCGCATGTGCGGGTAAAGATGTCTCGCCGGTATATTCTCGCGATCGGGCGCAGCCGTGCGGGGATCAAGCACGACGGCGCGCTAGCCGAAGAGCGGGTGCATTTGATCGTGATGTTGATCGCCGGAGAAAAGGCCCGCGATTACCTGCAAGTGTTGGCCTCCATTGCCCGGCAGGTAAAAGAACAACCGATGGTCGATGGTCTCGTGCGGGCGCCGGACCTCGATGTGTTTTACGAGCGGTTGGTCGGCGGATTTGGCGCGGTGCGGCCGGTTTTGGCCCAGAGGAATCGCGTAAACCGGCTGATGCTGCGCGAAGCGATGCGGGTGACACGAGGGGCGGATTGTGATGCCCTGATGGTGTTTGGGGATACGTTTGTGGGAGGCATCGACCGCGGCACGTTTGACGAGAAGTTGAAGACGATCCTGGTCACTCGAAACCCGATCGAGCCCGGTGAACACGAGCACGAGTTTTCCGAGACGATCCAAGTTCGCTCGTTTTCAAACCAGCGGATGGCGCAATTGCGCAGCGCCATCCTCGTCGCCCTGACCCGCGGGGTTCTGAAATTCACGGACCGGATCTGCTGCCTGGATGGAATGAGCGGAAGCAACCAGTTCGACACGTTGGTCGTGGTCGATATCGAGCGCGAGTTTCAGACTCTCCTGACTGGCCAGACGGCGGACCTTCTACCCGAAGATGTTAAGCCTGAGGTGCTTGAACGGGTATTGGCGGTGGCGACTGAGCTCGCAGTTGAGGGGCGGGAGGGCCGGCCGGTCGGTTGTCTTTTTGTGGTCGGCGACACGGAAAAAGTGGCGGGCCTGAGCAAGCCACTCGTTCTGAATCCATTTTTTGGCTACAAGGCCGAGGAAAGAAACATCCTCAATCCCTTTATGGATGAGACGGTGAAGGAGTTTTCGTCCATCGACGGGGCCTTTACCATCCGTGGCGACGGCGTCGTGGAGTCGGCGGGTAGTCTGATCCAAGCGATGGATAATAACCATACTTTGCCGAGTGGTTTGGGGAGCCGCCATGCGGCGGCGGCGGCGATCAGTATCGCGACCAACTGCATTGCGATCGTCGTTTCGTCGAGCACGAGTCAGGTGACTCTTTTCCGCCGGGGTGTGATGCTGCCCCTGACCGAAAAGCGGCGGTGATGGGTGACGGACCGTTTTTGCCCTGTGAGAAGATTGGAGTTGCAGGAAGGCGGTTGCGGGCTTTGTTCTCACCCTTCACCTATTTAATACCATGCAAGAAGTCGTCACATTAGAATGCACCGAAGCGAAGAAAGAGGGCAAACCCGCTTCCCGCTATCTCACCTTCCGTAATAAGAAGACCGTCACTGAGCGCATTGAGAAGAAGAAGTATAATCCCTTCCTTAAGCGCCATACGCTGCACAAAGAGATCAAGTAATCCTCCGAAACCCGCCTAAGCTGGGGTTCGTTGGCCGAGCCGAACTTTTGAGTTCGGCTTTTTTGCGTTCTGCCACCCGCGAGCCCTTCTAAGACTTTCGGGGCCCGGGATCTAATCGCGGGTCGGACAGCTAAATCGAAGCAAACGGTGAGCTCGTCGAGCTCGGTCCGGCGGGGCGCGGGCTGGTCTGTTGGCGCCGGGCGGCCCGCCAGCTTTCGCGGTGCTTCCGGATCCAGTCGAGTAAAGCGCGTTCAAAACCGATATCGTAGCCGAGGCGCTCCGATTCGAGCCATTTATGCTTCAAGATTTCCTCCCGCTCCGCGAGGAACTCCTGGTAGAGGCTCGACTGCTTCACGAACTCGCGGGACGAAGAAGGATCGGACTCTTTGTTGGGAGAAGTCATGCAGCGGGTCGACGGCAGACGAAAATCAGAGCCAGCCAAAGAGCGCTGTCAATGCCTGCGATGTCGCCGAATTGTTACATCCGTCCCGGCATGGGCTTGACCAGTCGGGTAAGCAGCGTCTCGGCAATTTCAGCAAAGGTGCGCGCGGCCAAGCTGCCGGGATCGCTCACCACCACCGGTTCACCTGCGTCGCCACCCGCGCGAATTTCGGGAATCAGCGGCACTTGACCGAGGAGGCTGGTGCCGAGCTTCTCTGCCGTGATGATGCCGCCGCCCTCGCCGAAGAGCAGGTGTTTGTGCCCGGCGGGGTCGACGAAGTAGCTCATGTTCTCAGCGACGCCGAGCAAGGGCACGTTGACCTTTTGAAACATCAGGCCGCCCTTGCGGGCGACATTGGTGGCGGCGGGCTGCGGGGTGGTGACGATCACGGCGCCATCGAGTGGGAGCGTTTGCACGAGGGAAAGTTGGGCGTCCCCGGTGCCGGGCGGGAGATCGACAAGCAGCACGTCGAGTTCGCCCCATTTTACATTTTGGACGAATTGCTGGATGGTCTTCATGATCATCGGCCCCCGCCATACGACGGGCGTGTTGTCGTCGACCAGAAAGCCCATGCTCATGACTTTTACTCCGTGACGTTCCATGGGAACGAGCATCGAGGCGGCCCCGTCGCCCTCGACCTCAGGGCGCCCTTGCAGCCCCATCATCAGCGGCACGCTCGGTCCGTAAATATCGCAGTCCATCAGCCCAACGCGACCGGGTCGGCCTTGATCGGTCAGCAGCCGCGCAAGAGCGCAGGCAAGATTAACCGCGAAGGTGCTCTTGCCGACGCCGCCTTTGCCCGAGGCGATGGCGACAGAGTATCGCGCCGTCTTGGGCGCACCACTCGACCCCGGGAGATTGCCGGGGCCACCGCCTGAGTTGCCTGCGGGACGCGTGGCTTGCACGGAAATGTCGATGATTACGTCGCGGACTGCAGGGAGGGCCCTCAGGCAATTCTCGACCTCCGCTTTTAAGTGCAGAGGGATTTTTGGGTCGCTGGTGGTAAGGGCCAGGGCGACCTTCGCCGTTCCGTCAACAAATCCAACCGAGCGGACGAGTCCGAATGAGACGATATCGCGGCTGAAGCCGGGATATTTTACTTTTTGCAGCTGGGCTTTGATTTCGTCGGAGGTCACGGCAGGAAGAAAGTTGTCACTTAAGAGTTGTTATGCAGACCGGGTGCGCAAATAGAAATCCCCTTCGTCTCTAAACGCGTCGTCCATTTTCCCACTTTTGATCATGAAAAAATTACATAGGCTTTTGTTGCTATTATTGGGGCTTGGCGTTGCGGGATCGTTGCGGGCCCAGCGTGACATCGGCACCGTCGAGGTGCTGACTGAAAATAAGACGTTGCCGGTGAGGGTTTCGGCAAACACGTCGGAATTGAACCAGCTGGCTTTGCAGGCCTTTGGCACGCATGGCCGCTACCGGCTCGTGGCGAGCGGATTTGCCTTCGACATCAAGTTCTCCGCGGTCACGCTGACGCAGGTGCGGGTGGACATCGTCAGGTCGCCGAGCGGCACGGCGGTCACCTCCGAAGTCGTGACGGGATCGAGCCCCCGCAATGCGCTCCTGCTTGCGGCCGACGTGGCGGTCGCCAAAACCAATGGTCTGGGGTTGCGTGGATTTTTCGCTTCGAAGCTCGCTTTCATCAATGAGCGGACCGGGAAAAAAGAGATTTATACTGGCGACCTGATGTTCGGCGAGGTCAAGCAGATCACTCGGGACAATTCGATCACGCTCAGCCCGCGTTGGTCGCCGGATGGAACCCGATTGATCTACACGAGCTACTATAAGTCTGGGTTTCCCGACATCTTCACGATCGATCTGCGCAGTTTTCAGCGCACGACCTTTGTAAGTTTTAAAGGCACAAACAGCGGCGCCCGTTTTAGCCCCAATGGTTCCCAAGTCGCGATGGTTCTCAGCGGCGAGGGCACTCCGGAGATTTACGTGAGCAACGCCCAAGGTCGCGGTGTGGCGCGTAAGACGCGCTCGGACGCGGTGAAATCGTCCCCGTGCTTTTCACCGGATGGGACGCGGTTGGTCTTCGCCGGCGAGCCCGGGCCCCAGCTTTACACGCTGCCGGTAAACGGAGGCGCGCCGACCCGGCTGACTTCGGGAATCAGTAGCTACTGTGCCGAGCCGGATTGGAGCCGGGCGAATCCGAACCGAATCGCTTTCACCATCCGGGTCGGTCGGAACTTTCAGATCGCAGTCTACGATTTTTCGAAACGCGCCAGCGAACAGGTCTCGAAGGCGCCGTTCGACGGGGTTGAGCCCAATTGGCTGCCCGATGGACGTCACCTTGTTTATACGGCGCGCACGTCGACGACGAGCCGGGTGTGTATCCTCGATACCGAGACGGGCAAGAGCACTCCGATCAGCCCGACGAGCTTCGGCTCCACATTGCAAGCCAACGTGTGGGCTCCGTAACAAAGGGCCAAGATTTCCCAACAAAAAGCCGCACTKAAAAGTGCGGCTTTTGTTTTTGAGGAGATTTGGAGGTCAGGTCGTAGCGGCCACGTAATTGGCCTCGGCTGCGTCCCAGTTCACCACGTTCCAGAAAGCGGTGATGTAGTCGGGACGGCGGTTCTGGTAATTGAGGTAATACGCGTGCTCCCAAACGTCGAGTGCGAGGACGGGTTTGCCTTCGATCCCGGCGACGGCCTTGCCCATGAGCGGGCTGTCTTGGTTCGCGGTCGAACCGACGGCGAGTTTCTTGTCGGCGGTGACGTAGAGCCAAGCCCAGCCGGAGCCAAAACGGGTCGCACCGGCCTTGGCGAGGTCTTCCTTAAACTTGGCGAAACCGCCGAGCTGGGCCTCGATGGCAGCCGCCAAAGTGCCCGTCGGGGCTCCGCCTTTTCCGGGGCCCATAATGGTCCAGAAGAAGGCGTGGTTGCTGTGGCCGCCGGCGTTGTTGCGCACGCCCCCGCGAATGGCCTCGGGAACTTTTGAAAGATCCGCGATCAGCGCGTTGACTTCGAAAGCAGCGAGATCGGCGTGATCCTTAAGGAGATTGGTGGCGTTGGTGATGTAGGCTTGGTGGTGCTTGCCGTGGTGGATTTCCATCGTCTTCGCATCGATGTGCGGGACGAGAGCGTCGAGCGCGTAGGGCAGGGGAGGGAGAGTATAGGCCATGATGATATGTTTTTGAATTTCCGATCGGTTATGCAAAACGGAAGACTGCGCACTGATGCACCGGCGTAGGTGGTCGTCAACTTTCGGCTGAGGAATCCGCCGTGCGCTTCGCGCGAAAGAAGGCCTGCAGCAGTTCCCGGCACTCCGTTTCGAGCACTCCGCCGGAGGTAAGCTCGACGTGGTGATTGACCCGCGGCAGGTCGTTGAGGTTGGTCGCGCCGCCGAGGCAACCCATCTTTGGGTCGGGCACGGCGAAGCAGACGCGTTTCACGCGCGACATCAGCATCGCGCCGGAGCACATGGGACAGGGTTCTTTGGTGACGAATACCGTCACGCCTTCGAGGCGCCAGTTGCCGAGCTTGGCGGCGGCTTGAGTGATCGCGAGCATCTCGGCGTGCGCGGTGGGGTCATGGGTGCATTCGACCGTGTTATGTGCCGATGCGATGACCTCGCCGCCGAGCACAATCACGGCCCCGATCGGGACCTCGTCCTGCCGCCAAGCGTCGATCGCTTGGTTATAGGCAAGGCTCATGTAGAACGCGTCGTCGCGGAGTAGCTGCGAGGGGAACCGTTTTTCAAACGGGCAGTCCGGCGGCGTAGGTTGAGGGTTGTTCATCGAGTGCGCTGCGGCGGAAATCCTTGACTTACGCGGGGGCAATCCGGCTTACAAGTATGCTTTACGCTGACCACACGACACTACCTCACGATGTTCACTCGCTCCTTTCAATCCCGCGTTAACCATGGCTGACAACGACGCGATCGAAGTTGAAGGCAAGGTGATGGTCGTGCTGCCCGGCACGATGTTCAAGGTGCAGCTGGCCAACGGCCACGTGGTGCTCGCTCACATTTCAGGTAAATTGCGCAAGAATTTTATCAAGATTGCCGCCGGCGACAATGTGAAGATGGAGATGAGCCCTTACGATTTGGAGAAGGCGCGCATTACCTTCCGGATGAAGGAAGCCAACCCGCTCCCGCGTCCGCCGATGCGTCGGCGCTATTGAGGGTTTCGCCCTCGGTTAACGTTAAACCAAAGCTCCCAGACTTTGGTTTTTTGTGCCCACGGCCGATTAGGTGTGCCGCGACTTTGGCTTGCGGTCACGCCCCGCCCCTCGCGCACTGATCGGCGCATGGCTCGCCTTTCGTCTCCATCCCGCCCGCTTTCGTTGAGCCGCGCTTCGGGTGCTTTTGCGGACGATATCGACGGGTTTATCGCTTTTCTCGACCTTGAGCGCGGGCTTTCGCGGCACACGCGGGAGAACTATCAACGTGATCTCGACCAAGGCGCGAATTGGCTTAAGAGACAAGGCGTGGTCGATTGGCGCACGGTCACGGCCGCGCAAGCCGGCGGCTGGCTCCAATCGTTGTCCCGCGGTGACTTCGCGGTCGCCAGCTTGGCGCGAAAGTTAACCGCGCTCCGGGTGTTCGCCCGGCATCTCGTCCGCGAGAAACTCAGACCCGACGACTTCACGGCTTTGCTCGCGGGCCCGAAACTCGGGCGGCGACTGCCCGAAACACTCTCGGTGCAGGACATCGCGCGCTTGCTGGCTTCGCCCAGTGGGGCGGATCCGGCGTCGCTGCGGGATCGGGCGCTACTCGAACTTTTTTATTCAAGCGGTCTGCGGGTTTCTGAGCTCGGCGGACTGATGCTGCAGCAGATCGATCTCGATCAGGGTTTTCTGCGCGTATTTGGCAAAGGGTCGAAAGAGCGGGTGGTGCCCATCGGCGGACGCGCCTGCTCGGCGATTGCGAACTATCTCGTTTCAGGCCGGCCGCATTTCGTGAAGGCGCGCACGGGCAGTCAGCTTTTTTTGAGTAATCGGGGCGCAGCATTGTCACGGATCACACTGTGGTTTATCGTGAAAAAACACGCGCGGCGCGCCGGCATTGCGCAGAATGTGAAGCCGCATTTGCTGCGGCACTCGTTCGCAACCCATCTTTTGACCGGTGGTGCAGACTTGCGGGCAATTCAAGAAATGCTGGGCCACGCGAGTATCGCCACGACCCAGATCTACACGGCAGTCGAGCCGCAGCGTTTGCTGGATCAACACGCCGAGTTTCATCCGCGGAACAAACACCGGACCGGACCAACTACGTAGCTTCGGCGATTGATTTGGGGTGCGATGGCGGCGCCCGACGGGTGAAACGGTAGTCAGGCGACTGTGGCGGCGATTTCAGCGTGAGAGCGTAGAAAAGGGTCGACCTTGTAACCGAAGGACTGCCCAAGGTGGCGGCGATTTTTGAGGGAAATTTGCTGGGGTCGTTCGCGGGAGTGGCGAAGATCACAAGGCCATTAGCAATCAACGTCTCGACGCCCGTAAACGCGAGGGCCGAGCAGCGGGCACAAAGGACTTCCATTTTTATCGGGCGTTGGCCAAGATTGAGGCCGCGCAGAAAGGCGATGAACTTGGCCTTGGTGCACCGCAGGGGCCTCGCGGGCCGTCGGGCGGCGAATCGAAAACTCCTTCTTACTGCAAACTTGACGCGCCGAGTGATTGCGGTGCCCTAGACCGGATGGCGACGCCGAACGAAGAAAATTTTAACGATTACAAGCGAGCGGAGAGGAAGGCGCTCGAATTGCTTGCGGCCATGAAGGCCGCGACTCCAAAGAAAGTGGATATCGAGCTGGCGTTGTTGGTCGCAATTTTCGAACTGCACAAAGGTTCGGTGCCCGCTGACAAGATTGCAGCAATCGTGCAGGGGCACTTGAAGCAGATGGTGCCTTTCTACGGCGAGAAACATCCGGTCGCGGGCTAGGCTTTACTCGCCGGCTTAGGTCGGCAGTTCCTTTGTATGGAAATYAATGTGGTCGGACAGCGGTGCATGAGTGAGCGAGAACCGGAGCTGGGGCTCGGCGTCGTTTCGAGTGTTGATCGGGCGGCTCGCCGGGTGGGCGTGGAATTTCCGGGGGTCGGGGAGCAGCGGCTGTATGCGCTCGGCACCTCGGTGCTGAAACGGGTGCAATTTCGAGTTGGCGAAAGTGTCTCGGTGCGGACCGGGTTGGCGTTCGTCATCACCGCGGTGGAAGAAGAGGTCGGCTTGCTGGTTTACGTGGGCGCAGAAGGGGAGCGGGTGAGGGAGCAGGAGGTTTCCAGTGTGACCAGTGTGAGTTTGCCGCAGGAGCGGTTGCTGGCGGGCCAGGTCGATCCCGGCGAGGTGTTTGACCTGCGCTATCGGGCGCTGCGGGCACAGGCGAAGATTCGGCAATCGGACGTGCGGGGTTTTCTCGGCGGGCGGCTGGAGTTGTTGCCGCATCAATTCTATATTTTGCAACAGGTCGCCATGCGGCAGGTGCCGCGGGTCTTGCTCGCCGACGAGGTTGGTCTAGGGAAGACAATCGAGGCTTGTCTGATTTTGCAGCGCCTGCTGGCGGTGGGACGGGCACGGCGAATCCTGATCCTCGTGCCGGAGTCGCTCACTCACCAGTGGTTCGTCGAACTGCTGCGGCGATTTAATCTTTGGTTCAGCATCTACGACGAGGCGCGTTGCACGGCGTGCGAAGGCAGTGATCCCGATAAAAATCCGTTTCTCGCCGCGCAACTCGTGCTGACGGGCGTTTCCTTCTTGGCCGGCAAAACGGTGCGCCGGGATCAGGCGCTGGCCGCGGGTTGGGATATGGTCGTCGTGGACGAGGCCCATCATCTGGTGTGGTCGCCGGAGCAAACGAGTCCCGAGTATGATCTCGTCGAGCAACTCGCGCGACGTAACGCCGGGCTTTTGCTGCTGACGGCGACACCAACGCAACTCGGGTTGGCGGGGCATTTCGCGCGGCTGCGATTGCTTGATCCGCATCGCTATGCTGACTTTGGAAAATTTCAAGCCGAGGCCGAGGAGTTCGGGGTGGTGGCCGGTGTCGCCGAGAAGATCATCGCTCAAAAACCGTTGAAGCCGAGGGAACTCACCGCGCTCAAGCGGATCTTCAACCGGGATCCGGCGCGTTTGAACGAGCACCTCGACGCTCTAGCGAAAGGCCGATCGGGCGCGCGGGAGGCGTTGTTGCAGACCCTGCTCGACCAGCACGGTACGGGGCGCGTGATGTTTCGCAATACCCGCGCCGCCATGAGCGGCTTTCCCAAACGAAAATTTTGTCCGGTGCCGCTGACGGTGGAGAACAATCTCACCCAGCTCGCCCGCATCGCCCGCGAGTTGGTGGCCGAGGAAAGCAACACCGACGCCACGCTCCGATACGCGTTTCGGGAGGACCCCCGGCTCGATTGGCTCGTCGCTTTTCTCACCGCCCAGCGTGGCGCCAAGGTTCTGCTGATCTCCAAATCTCAGCGGAAGGTCGTCGCGCTCGAGACCGCGCTGCTGGAGAAAATTAATCTGAAGGTCGGTCTATTTCATGAGGGCTTGCCGCTCGTGCAGCGCGATCGCAACGCCGCTTGGTTTGCCGAGAGCGATGGGGCCCAACTGCTGATCTGCTCTGAGATCGGGAGCGAAGGCCGCAACTTTCAATTCGCCCATCATCTCGTGCTCTTCGATTTGCCGCTCAATCCCGGTTTGCTGGAGCAACGAATCGGCCGGCTCGACCGGATCGGGCAAACGCAGACGATCCGCATCCACGTGCCCTATGTAGTGGGCAGCGGAGAGGAGTGCGTCGTTGAGTGGTATCATCGCGGGCTCGATGCGTTTGAGACTTCGCTCCACGGCGGCAACGACTACCAAGACGCCTTCAAACCGCGGCTCCTCGAACTCGCGCAGAGCTACGGTGAGGACGCGGCGGCCGGGCGTGGGGCGCTGGAGACGTTGGTTGCAGAGACGGTGGTCTTCAAATCAGCCCTTGCGCTGAAAATGGAGAAAGGGCGCGACCGGTTGCTCGAGCTCAACTCCTTCAATCCGGCGGCGGCCGAGGCGGTGCTGGCGCGGGTGCGGGCGGCCGATGCCGATCCCTTTTTGCGCGATTTTCTCGTCGAGCTGCTCGACCACTTCGGCGTGCGCATCAAGGAACATGAAGACGGCGACGTCTTTCTCGACCCGAGCCACGCCTACATCGAAGGCTTTCCCTCAATCCCCCGCGACGGGATGTTGGCGACGTTTCAGCGCAAGCGGGCCATTGTGCGCGAAGATATCCGCTTCATTTCGCCCGACCACGCACTCGTGCAAGACGCGATTGACCTGCTGGTGGATTCCAAGTCGGGCACGGCTGCGTTTGGTTTCGTCAAATCGCGCACGCCGAATCTGATTCTCGAGGCGGTGTTCGTGCTCGAAACGGTCGCCGACACCCGGTGGCATGTGGACCAGTTTCTCGCGCCGACCCCGGTGCGAACGGTGATCGATCTGCGCGGTAACGACCAAACGGCGACCCGCGATGCGACCGCGCTTGCGGCTGATTTTATCGATGGAACCATCCAGCGATTCTTGGCCCGTCCGGGATTCAATGCCGCTCTCCTGAAGACTCTGCTCGCGAGCGCGACCGAGCGGGCCGAGGCTCTTGCGGTGAGCTTGAAGACGGAGGCGGCGGCGAAAGCCGAAACGGCGCTGGGTGGCGAACTCCAGCGGCTGCAGGATCTCGCGAAAGTTAACGACCATGTGCGGCCGGAAGAACTCGAGTTGGCGCGTGAGCAACTTGTCCACACGCGGACGGCGGTCGAAGCCGCGCGGCTACGGCTCGATTCGATCCGGTTGGTCGTCGAAGGACCGGGTGCGGCGGATTGATCGGGCGGTCCGGGTTCGAAACGGGCTGGCGCCGAGCCCCGGTTTGGTTTCGCTCAAAGTATGATGATTTCACTTTTGCGCTCGGGCGGGCTCTTGGCGGTTCTCGCTTTGCTCCCGCTGGGAGCGGCGCCGGTGATCGGCCCCTCGCCGCGATTGCAGACGATCGTCGATGGCGCGGTGCGGGTGACGCTGGCCGAGTTCACTGCCCGTTCGTTGAAGTCGGAGCATCTAGCCGTCACGTTGGTCGATCTGCGCGACCCGTTCCGGCCGGTGCAGGCGAGCGTGCGGGGTGACCTGCAGATTTATCCGGCGAGCGTGATCAAGCTGTTCTACCTTGCGGCGGCCCATCGCTGGCTGGAGGACGGTCGGCTGGCGGACACGCCGGAGCTGCGCCGCGCGATGCGCGATATGATCGTAGATTCTTCCAATGACGCCACCCACTACGTGATCGACTTGCTGACGGGCACGACGAGCGGCCCGGAATTGTCGGACGCGGAAATCGCGGGGTGGTTCGATAAACGCGAGGCGGTCTCCCGGTATTTTTCCGGGTTGGGTTACACGAACGTGATTGCGAACAAGAAGCCTTGGGGCGACGGGCCCTATGGACGGGAATCGCAGGCTACCCGGTTGTTTCAACCGAAGCGCAACATGCTCTCGACCGAAGCAACGGCGCGGCTGTTGGTGGAGATTGCGACCGGGAACTGTGTTACCGGGGCTCGAAGTGCGCAGATGTTGGAGTTGCTCGCGCGTGACCTGGCGACGAAGATCGCTGATCCTGACGATCAGGCGAAGTTTACGGGTCCGGCGGTTCCGCCCGGGGCCAAGTTTTGGTCGAAGGCCGGCTGGACGAGCAAGACCCGGCACGACGCCGTGTTGGTGCAATTACCCGATGGCGGCCGCTACGTGCTCGTGACGTATACGACGGATCACGCCAGCGAGCGTGAAATTATCCGCTCGGTGGCGAGGTCGGTGTTCGCGGCTCTCGGCGCGCGCTGAGCCGGGTGGACGGCTCACGCCTTGGCGGGCTGGAGCGAGATGAGGTTGTGGACCAACTCGAGCAAAGCGGCCGGGGCGAAGGGCTTCATGAGGAGTCCGGCGGGACCGAGGGCCTTGAGCTGGGGCAGCACCGCGTGGTCGGCGGGTGAGGCGAGGATGACCACGGGGATGGCGCGGAGCTCGGGCTTGGACTTGAGCATCGTGAGCATCTCGAGGCCGCCCATGATGGGCATGTTGACATCAAGAATGATGAGATCGGGCAGGGCGGTCTCCATTTTAAAGAGCGCGTTGTAGCCGTTGGCTGCGCCTTCGACGTTGCAGTCGAACGGGGCAAGCACGGTCTCCACGATGGTGCGGACGGCTTTGGCGTCATCAACGGCTAGGACCAAGGGACGACGCTGTTTTTGGGTGGCGGGCATGGAGGACCGTGGAGAGAGGGGCACGCGTCTCGGAAAAGCAACGGTGCGAATCAGGGCTTAGCGGCGGTCGGGGGAAAAAGCTGCTCCAGTTGCTTGGTAAGGCGGAGGCCGCGGAGGTCCTTGGCGATGATTTTTCCGGTCGGGTCGATCAGGAAACTGGCGGGCAGAGCGGCGACGTTGTAGGCGGCAGCGAGCGGAGTTTTCCAGCCGGTGAGGTCGGAGATGTGGCGCCACSTCGCCGCATCCTTGGCGATGGCGGCCTTCCAGGCGGGCCCGCTCTGATCGACGGAAACGGCGAGAACTTCAAAGCCGACGTCGCAGTAGCGCCGATAGAGTTCTACGTAGTGTCGATTCTCGACGCGGCAGGGGCCACACCACGAGGCCCAGAAATCAACCAGCACCGTGCGGCCCCGCAGGCTGCTTAATTTTAACGTGGCGCCGTCGGGCGTAGGTCCGGCGAGATCGGGGGCCGTGGCGCCGATGGCGAGCGCGCGAAAGCGGGCAATCCGCTCCGTGAGCAGGCGCGCAATCTCGCCGGTTGGGTAAAGTTTGGCGTAAGCGGCCACGGCGGCGTCCAACTCGTCCAAGCGGTAGTCGCCGCCCCAGCGCAGCGAGGCGGCGTAGAGCGCAGCCGAGCCTTTGAGCCGGTCGAGGGTGAAGTCGTTGAGCTCGCGGCGATGTTCGTTGAAACCGGCGACTTCGCGCTCCGTGAGGCGCTCGACTTCTGGTTCGTCGCCCCGACTGCGGGCGGCGGCGACACCTTCACGCTCGGGCGTCACGAGTCGCGCGAAAGATTTTGCGCGGAGCGCTTCATAGGCGACGAAGAGTGCTTGGTCAGGCGCGCCTGCGATGATGAGGTTTTTTCCATCTTCCGTGGTCGAGAGGGCTAAGGCTTGTCCATCGGCGGCGACGAACGAGCCCTGGAGTTCGCCCAGCTCGACGGTAAAGAGACCAGCGGAGGATGGAACGCGGACCTTAAAGTTGCCTTCCGAAAGCATGGTCCGCGCGACTTCGATTGAGTCCCGGGTCTCGAGCGATTCGCGCCGCACGATGATCGGGCCGGTGGCTAAGCGGGCGGGCAGCGTGCCGTTAAGTTCGAAGTTTGCTCGGACCGGTGTCCACGCCGCAAAGGATAAAAAAATCAGGCCGGAGCGAAGGAATGAAAAAATCGGCGGCGGCATCAGGGCAGGGAAGGCGTGGTCCGGCGTTTGACAAGCGTGTTGGGGTAAATCGAAGCTTCGCACTGAACGCACGACACCCTCTGACGCTCACCCCATGCTGAAACGGTTCCATTCAACGGTTTTGTTTTTGGCGGTCCTCTTTTTTTGGCCGTTGGAAAATCCGATGTTAGCGGCGCCAAACACTGTTTCGTTGGGAGCGCGAGCGGCGGCGGTAGTCGCGGCGGCGTTGCCGACATCCGCGCCTCCGGAAATCGCCGGTAGGATTCGCTTGCTGGCGGCGTCGCTCGAAGGGAGTCGGCTCAACCTGAACTTCAGCCGCGAGGTGTTGGAACTCGGGTTGGGGAGCGGCGCTTTTGAAGCGTTTGCCCACGAAATCGATGAGGCGGCGAGTGCGGTGCTGGAGACGGAGCTGCGGACGTTTGACTTATATTTTCTGATCGACGGCGTTCCGTTGGAGCGGCTTTTCGAACCGAAGGAAAACGTCTCCGTGCCATCGGTGGCGCGGGACGCGGTGCTCTTGCCTGCCCCGCCGTTGCCCTTGGCTCAGGCTCTGAGCGGTCGGCGCGTCGCGATCAGTCCGGGGCACGGATATTATTTTACGGGCAGCAGCTGGGGCCTGCAGCGGCCGTTTTTGCAGGGGATCGTGGAAGATTTTGTGAATCACGACTTCGTCACGATTTTGAACAACTTGCTCGTGGCCGACGGAGCCGACGTGCGCTCGACGCGGAATCTCGACCGCAACTCCGGCAACGGAGAGTCGGGTTTTCCGAAATGGCAGGAGGCGGCGCGCTACCACGTGAAGGCGCTCGGGGCCGATCCTTCGGTCTGGAACGAGTCGGGCTTTACCCATATCGAGCAGGACATCCGCTGCCGACCGCGCTACGCGAACGCGATCGAGGCCGAGTTGCTCGTGAGCATCCACAACAATGGCGGCGGCGGTACCGGGACGGAGACGCTTTACGATACGGGCAACGCCTTTGCCGCGCAGAACAAGCGTCTCGCTGACGTGCTGCATGCGAGCGTCATGAACGCGATCCGGCGCGACTATAATCCGACGTGGCGCGATCGACTAGTGAAGGGATTTAATGGCAGCTACGGTGAGAATCGGCTCGCGACGCGACCGGCGGTGATTCTCGAAATTGCGTTCATGGACATGCCGACGCCGGACAACGCGGCGTTGCAGGACGACCGTTTCAAGCGCCTCGTGGCGGCCGCGATTCGCGACGGCATCGCGGTGTATCTGGGCGGATCGACGGCGCCGGCCGCACCGGCGGCATTGATCGCGAGCGGTGAGGCGGCGGCGATCTCGCTCGCGTGGACGGACACGACGGCCAGCGAGACCGGTTTTCGCATCGAGCGAAAAACAGGCACCACGGCAAGCTGGACGGCGTTGGCCACGGTCGCTTCGAACGTCGTGAGCTACCGCGACCCGACCGTCGCCGCGGGCGTCAGCTACGTTTACCGCGTGCAGTCGTTTAACGCCGCGGGGCCCTCGCTCCTCTTTACCAACGAAGTCACCGCAACGACCTCGGCCGCACCGCCGGCGTTGCGCCTCGCCAGTGTGACGCCCGTGACCAATCAGTTTCGGAACTGGGGTGAGGCGGTCGAGTTTTCGTTGGCGGTGACTGATGCCGGTGGCCGGCCGGTGAGTGGCGCGACGGTGCTGGTGGCGGATGGACTGCGGAATGATGTGACAGAAGTGGTTTCGCTGACGGCGGACGCCTCCGGAATTTTGACGTTTCGCACCTCCGTGCCGACCGGGCTGAGCAACGCGGTGTATCCTTTTACGTTTCAAGCCACGCTCACGAACTTTGCGGCCAGTCCGGTGGTCACGCGTTCGGTCGAAGTGGCGCGGGCCGGATTCTCGGGTACGGGTGCCCCGACGATTGCGCTCCAGCCGCCGACCAAGCGGGTCGTGGTGGGCCGCGAACTCAGCTTGGCCGTGGCGGCGATCGGGGCCTCACCGCTGTTTTATCAATGGCGTTTCAACGGCTTGGATATCGCGGGCGCGACGGGGGCGACGTTGCTGGTGTCATCGGTGCGCCCGACGGATGCCGGTGGTTACTCGGTGGTGGTCTCGAATGGGCTGGGCGCGGTGACGAGTTTGGCGGCGGAGATCGCCGTCGATCCGGCGGCGTGGCTCTCGAGTGTGTCGCTGCGGACGACATTGGCGACGGCGCAGACGGTGACGGTGGGATTTGTCGTGAATGGCGGCTCAAAGGATTTGCTCGTGCGGGCAGCGGGTCCGGGGCTGGCGGCATTTGGATTGCCGGCATTTATGGCCGATCCGCGGATGGAGTTGTTTCGGGAAGGGGTGAAAGTAGCGGACAACAACGATTGGCCGGCAGCGTTTGCACCGGTGTTTTCAGGGCTGGGCGCGTTCCCGTTTCCGGCGGCGAGTCGCGATGCGGCGTTGCTTCGGCCGGTGCGCGGGCTGCACACGGTCGAAGTCACGGGCACGGCGGGCGGGACGGTGCTCGCCGAGGTCTATGATGCGGGCAGTGGGAGCGCGGCGCGGTTGATCGGCTTGTCGGCGCGCAACCAAGTGGGCACCGGTGATGATGTGTTGATCGCGGGATTCTATCTGAGCGGCACGGGGACGCGCCGCGTGTTGATCCGTGGCATCGGCCCGGCGTTGGGGCTGCCGCCGTTTAATCTGCCGGGAGTGTTGGCCAATCCTACGATTGAGGTGCGGGATGGATCGGGGCGGATTGCCGAGAACGACGATTGGAACCCTGCGTTGGCGGCGGTGTTTTCGCAGGTGGGGGCGTTTCCGCTCACGCCCGGAAGCCGAGATGCGGCGGTTGTCGTCACGCTGTCGGCCGGGATCAGTTACACCGTGCAGGTATCGGGGGTGGACGGCGGCGTGGGGGAAGGAATCGTGGAAATTTACGAGGTGCCGTGAGCGCGGGTCGCCTCGGGCTTTCGGTCAASCGGCGAAGGGGTGTGGTTGCGGGTAAATTTCACCAAACGCCGCGTTGACGCATTGCAACGGGTGGCATCCGCCTCTCGATTCGAGTGATGAAAATGATCACCGAGTTACAGCGTCGGCCCGCGCCCTTTCCCAAGCCGCAGGCCATTTATGCGGAGGGTGGCACGCTCTGGCTGAGCTCGCGGCAGACGAAAAAATTCTGCGCCCTGGACTGCGCTTCGTGGCAGGTGACGTGGGAATGTGAGGTGCCGGAGGGTTTCACGGTCTGGGGCACAACCAAAGTCGGCGACGACCTCTATGTGGTGTGTGGGGTCGATGCGGTGGACGTCGATGCACGGCGGATTCGCCGGGTGCGGTCTGGTGTGGGTTTTGAACCGGGGTTCAGTCTGCCGTGTCCCGACGGGATGGGTTCGCATCTCTCGCACGACGGTGCGTCGCTCGTGCTGAGCCAGTGGTATCCGCAGAAGCTGATTTCGATGGGAGCTGACGGCACGCCGGGTCGGGTGCTGGCCGTGCCGCGCCAAGTGGTCGGGCAGTGCTTTRCGCACGGGACTTTTTATCTGGCGACCACGACGAACGAAGAATCGAACGACTACTTTATCGAGCGGCTCGATCCGGCCACCGGTGGCTGCGAGATGCTAGCCAAGCTGGGCTTTCCGGCGCGAGGTCTGGCCTTCGACGGGACGAATTTCTGGACGAATCACCGCGAGCAAAACGAGATCGTGGCGTTCGCGCAGGTGGGGTGAGCGGAAAGACTTTTTAATCGCGAATGGGCGCAAAGGGACGCGAATTCTAGGCGAGACCGGGAGCGGAGTGTGGGAGCGAGCTCGGTCTTCTCGTCGCGAGCAAGCTCGCTCCCACATCGGACGGACTTAGCCGAGTCTCTTTTTAAAGAACTCGATGGTGCGGGTCCAAGAGAGCTCGGCCGCGGCTTTGTCGAAGCGGGGGGTCGTGTCGTTGTGGAAGCCGTGATTCGTGCCGGGATAGATGAAGGCCTCGTATTCCACCTTGGCAGCTTTCAGCGCGGCTTCCCATGCGAGCCAGCCGGCGTTTACGCGGGCGTCGAGTTCGCCGAAGTGAAGCAAGAGGGCGCCCTTGATCTTGGCGGCGTTTTCGGCGGCGGGTTGACCGCCGTAGTAGGGCACGGCGGCCTTTACGATTTCAGGCAGGCGCCAAGCCAGGGTGTTGGCCATGCCGCCGCCGTAGCAGAATCCGGTCACGCCGATCGAGCCGTTGCAATCGGGGTGAGCGTGGAGAAATTGGGTGGCGGCGACGAAGTCTTCGTTGAGTTTCTTGCCGTCCATTTTGGACTGAATCGCGCGTCCCTCATCGTCGGTGCCGGGATAACCGCCTTGCGGGAAGAGCGCGTCGGGGGCGAAGGCGACAAAACCAGCCAGAGCGACGCGGCGGGCGACGTCCTCGATGTAGGGATTCAGGCCACGGTTTTCGTGAATGACGATGACCCCGGGAAGTTTGCCTTTGGCGCCGGCGGGCTTGGCGAGAAGACCGCGGCATTCGCCGTGACCGGCGGCTGAAGAAAATTTTTCGTAACGCGTGACGACGCGGGCGTCTTCCTTCGGGACTTGGGCGGCGAAGGCGTAGTGGGGATTGAGCATTTCCAAGAGCGCGAGGGCGGTGACGCCGCCGACGGCGAACTTGGCGGCGCGCTCGAGAAACGTGCGCCGGTCGATCTGGCCGTGGACGTAGTAGTCGTAAAGGTAGAGCAGCTCTTGGTCGAATTCTTGGGCGGATTTGCGTTCCATGTTTTTAGGGGACTGACGGTGGGACTGAGCCGGGAGAACAGGGGGAAGCCGGGCGGATGGAGCGGCGGGCGTCAAAGGTGAATCCTTGGCGGGCCGGATCGCTTCGGCCGTAGAATTCAGGCTGGGCGCACGACCGACAGTTTTCGGAATTGTGCGCGAAAGAAGCCGTCGTCTTTTGTGGCGAGCCGGGTGGCGCGCATCGCGGCGTGTGCGCCGATCAGGAAGTCGGCGATAAGGCGGAGGCGTTTACCGCCGGCTTTGCGGTAGCGGTCTTGGATTTCGCCGGCCAAGTTCGCGACCGCTCCATCGGATGGATCGAGATGGACGCCGAGTTGGGCGAAGAAACCAGCGTGCGCGGTGGCGTTAGGAAACGCGAGACGGGTTTCAGCCCAGACGATGTCGCAGACAATCAAGCGTCCTTCTGCGCGGCACTCGGCCAGCTTCTCCAACCATGCGGAACCGTCTTCTTCTCCCTTGGCGATGGCCCACAGGACAGAACTGTCCACCGCAGTGGTCACAGGCTGCTGCGGTCATAGCCGCGCAGTTCGCGGAGGATTTGGGTCGAGGTCTTGCCGGGCTCGAAGTTTTTGGCGGCGCCGAGAGCTTCGCGCATGGCTTCCATGTCGAAGTCGTGCTTGGGCTGCGCCCGCAAATCGGCGGATTTCTCATCAAAAACGAGCTTCATACCCGGCTTGAGGTGAAATTTTTTCCGCAACTTGGCCGGGATAGTGATCTGATATTTGCTGCTGACCGTGGCTTGCACGGCGAAACGGTAAGTAAGAGCGCTTGGTGGTTAAGCTTGGCGCCCGGCTGACGCATTTCTCGATCGGGATAGTGAGCGCCTAATTTCGGAGCTCACGGGGCCACGGTTCTGCCACGGGCGCGCCCGAGTGATGGACAATATAAAGCACGCGTGGTCGCGTGGCGCTAGAAGACGCGTGGAGCAACAACGGTCGCATCAGCAGAGCTTCGCCGGCCTGCAACGCGACGGCCGATTCCGGGAGATATTTCGCGTCGATGAGCTCTCGCCTAAGACTCATCGCGGTGCCACGAATCGCCGGCTGATCGAGCATTCAAGGTTGCCCCGGAGCTTCGGCGGAAAACGCGGAGGCGCGCAGGTCCTCGAAGATCGCTGGGGTGACCGAGGTCTTGGTGCTGGTCCAGCCGGATGCCTCGAACTCACTCATGGACGGCTCCGAACGACCTGCTAATCCACCCACGACCGCGCGTTGCAGAAGAGCTGCATCCACGGGGAATCTTCGCTCCAGGTTTTTGGAGCCCAGCTCATGCAGGCGCTGCGGAAGACGCGTTCGGGGTGGGGCATCATGATCGTCACCCGGCCCGAGGTCGTCGTGAACGCAGTTAGGCCTTGGGGGGAGCCGTTGGGGTTGAGCGGATAGGCTTCGGTGGGTTGGTGGTGGTTGTCCACAAAGCGGGCGGCGACGAGGCCGGAGGCGGCGCAATGGTTGAGCGCGGCGGCGTCGGCAAACTCGGTGAAGCCTTCGCCGTGGGCGACGGCGATGGGGAGAACGCTGCCGGTCATGCCGGCGAAAAGGATACTCGGGCTCGGCTCGATTTTCACCGAGACGTAGCGGCTTTCGTAGCGCTCGCTTTGGTTTTGCACGAAGCGCGGCCAGTGGTCGGAGCCCGGGATGATCGACTTGAGGTTACTCAACATCTGGCAGCCGTTGCAGACACCGAGGGCGAAGGTGTCGGTGCGCGCGAAGAAGGCCGCAAACTCGGCGCGGGCGTGATCGTTGAACAAAATGCTCTTGGCCCAGCCCTCGCCGGCGCCGAGGACGTCGCCGTAGCTGAAGCCGCCGCACGCGGCGAGGCCGCGGAAGTTGCGGAGAGTAACACGGCCGCTGAGGATGTCGGTCATGTGGACATCGACGGCGCGGAAGCCGGCGCGGGTGAAAGCGGCGGCCATCTCGACTTCGCCGTTCACGCCCTGTTCGCGCAAGATCGCGACGGAGGGGCGGGAGTGGCCCACGGAACACACGGAATACGCGGAAGAAACTGAGGATTGGGAGGCCGCGGGTTTGGCTTCCGTGTTTTCCGTGTGTTCCGTGGGCATCTTTCCGAGATCGAAGGTGGCGACGGGGGTGATGCCGGGGTTGGTGCGGTCGAGTCGGAGTTGGTGTTCGGAATCGGCGCAGGTGGGGTGGTCGCGGAGGGCGGCCATGCGGTGGGTGACATCCGACCACACGGCGCGGAGAGCGAAGAGGTCTTCGTCGAGGAGAATTTTTCCTCCGCGCTTGATGCGGAAGCGGTGCTCGCGGTTGAGCGTGCCGATGCGCGTGGTGCAGGATTTGAAGCCGTGTTGGCGGAGGGTCTGCGAAACAGAGTCGAGGTCGGCAACGCGAATCTGGATGACGGCGCCGAGTTCTTCATTGAAGAGGGTGCTGTCGACGTTGTGGCCGGAGAGAATTTCGAGATCGATGCCGGTGTGGCCGGCGAAGGCCATTTCGGCGACGGTGGCGAGCAAGCCGCCGTCGGAGCGGTCATGGTAGGCGAGGAGTTTGCCGCCGTGGCCGAGCAGCTGGATGACGGTCCAAAATTGCTTAAGGTCGTGGGCGCTGTCGACGTCGGGCGGGGCTTCACCCATCTGCGAAACGACTTGGGCGAGGATGGAACCGCCGAGGCGGTTTTTGCCGCGGCCGAGATCGATCAGGAGCAGGACGGTTTCGCCGACGGGAGCGGATGGTTGAGCGTTGAGGGTTGAGAGCTCCGAGGCGGAATCTAGGCGGGCGTCGGCGAGCGACGCCCCTACGCGATCATATTGGAGCTGGGGTGTGAGGGTGAGGCGAATGTCGGTGACGGAGGCGAACGCGGAGATGATGAGGGAGGTAGGCGCGGTGATGCGTTTGTGGAGGCCTTCGCGGTTGCCAACGGCGGGCTCCTTCCAAGCGGTGCTCATACTCATCGAGTCTTTGCCAACGGGAATGGTGATCCCAAGGGCGGGGCAGAGATCGAGGCCGATGGCGGAGACGGCGGCGTAGAGATCGGCGCCGTCGCCAGCGATGGAGGGAGCGGCCATCCAGTTGGCGGACAAGTTTACTTGGCCGAGATCGCCGATCTGTGCGGCGGCGAGATTGGTGAGGGCTTCGCCGACGGCGAGGCGGGCGGATGCGGCGGCGTCGTTGATGGCGACGGGTGTGCGCTCGCCCAGGGCCATCGCTTCGCCGGTGAAGACATCGAAGGTGGCGGCGGTGACGGCGCAGTCGGCGACGGGAACTTGCCACGGACCGACCATCTGGTCGCGGGCGATGAGGCCSCCGTGGGAGCGGTCGCCGATGGAAATGAGAAACGTCTTGTCGGCCACGGCCGGGTGCGAGAGCACGCGATGAACGATATCGAGCAGCGTGAGCTCGCCGAGATCGAGGGGCTTGCGCGGGCGAGCGAGGGTGATGTCGGTGCGGGTCATGCGCGGCGGTTTGCCGAGCAGCACGTCGAGCGGGAGGTCGATGGGAGTGTTCTGGAAATGCGAATCTTCGAGGACGAGTTGTTTTTCCGAGGTGGCCTCGCCGACGACGGCGAAGGGGCAGCGCTCGCGCTCGCAGAGGGCGCGGAAGGTGGCGAGGCGGGTGGCAGGAACCGCGAGGACGTAGCGCTCTTGTGACTCGTTGCACCAAATCTCGAGCGGGGACATGCCGGGTTCGGCGTTGGGGACGGCGCGGAGTTGGAATTTTCCGCCGCGGCCGCCGTCGTTGACGAGCTCGGGGAGGGCGTTGGAGATGCCGCCGGCGCCGACGTCGTGGATGAATGAAATGGGATTTTCCGCGCCGAGGGCCCAGCATCGATCAATGACCTCTTGGCAGCGGCGCTCCAGCTCGGCGTTGTCGCGCTGCACGCTGGCGAAATCGAGATCGGCGTAGGCGGCACCGCCAGTGAGGGAGCTGGCGGCGCCGCCGCCGAGACCGATGAGCATAGCCGGGCCGCCGAGGACGATCAGATGATCGCCGGGATTGATGGCGGCCTTTTTGACGTGTTCGGCGCGGATGTTGCCGAGGCCGCCGGCGAGCATGATGGGCTTGTGATAGCCGCGGAGCTCGGTGCCGCGGGCGTTCGGCACCTCTTGTTCGAAGGTGCGAAAGTAGCCGTTGATTGCGGGCCGGCCGAACTCGTTGTTGAAGGCGGCGGCGCCGAGCGGGCCCTCGAGCATGATGTCGAGGGCGGAGACGATGCGGGCAGGTTTGCCGAAATCTTTTTCCCAGGGCCGGACGGCTCCGGGGATTTTTAGATTTGAGACGGAGAAACCGACCAGACCGGCTTTTGGTTTTCCGCCGCGGCCGGTGGCGCCTTCGTCGCGGATCTCGCCGCCGGAGCCGGTGGCGGCGCCGGGAAACGGTGAGATGGCGGTCGGGTGATTGTGGGTCTCGACCTTGCAGAGAATGTGAATGTCCTCCTCGTGCGGGGCGTATTCATGTGTGACCGGATCGGCGAAAAAGCGGCCGCCGCGGGTGCCAGCGAGGACGGCGGCGTTGTCCTTGTAAGCGGAGAGAATCCCCTCGGGATGTAGCGCGTAGGTGTTTTTGATCATCTGGAACAGCGACTGGTCTTGGGGCTGGCCGTCGATAGTCCACGTGGCGTTAAAAATTTTGTGGCGGCAGTGCTCGGAGTTGGCCTGGGCGAACATCATCAATTCGATGTCGTGCGGGTCGCGGCCGAGGGTGGTGAAGGCGGTGACGAGGTAGTCGATCTCGTCGTCGGCGAGGGCGAGGCCGAGATATTGGTTGGCGGCGACGAGTGCGCTGCGGCCGGCGGCGAGCACGGGAATGGAGTTCATCGGGCGCGGTTGCTCGTGGCGGAAGAGCGCGGCGCAGGCATCGAGATCACCGAAGACGGATTCTGTCATGCGGTCGTGGAGTTTGGCTCGGAGGGTCTTGAGGTGGGCGGGTTCGGGGGCGGAAAGCGAAAAGGCGACGGCGGGAACATCGAGCTCGACGGTGTAGGCGATCACGCGTTCGAGGCGTTGGATGGTCGTTAGGCCGCAGAGGCGCGCGATGTCGGTGGCTTTGGACGACCAGGGTGAAATTGTGCCGGGGCGCGGCGCCACGATCTGGAGCAGGCCGGCAACGGGTGTGGCGGTGCGGCGCGGGCCGTAGGTGAGCAGCCGCGTGAGGACGGAGTACTCGGCGGGCGAGAGGGGCGCGGTCGCCTCGGCCAAGTGGACGAACTCGGCGGCGAGAGCCCGAACGGGAAGCCCGTCGGCGACGAGAGCGGTCTGGAGCTTTTGAAGTCGGAAGGATGAAAAGGCGGGCGAGCCGCGAAGGATCAACATGGTCGGAGCATAGGAGTTTCAGGACATCGCGGAGGCGGTCAAGGGAAGCGCGGAGGCGGTCGGAGGATCTTAAGAAGCACCGGAATCAAAAAGCCGTTGACGAAATTCGGGAGGCCTTCGAGATGGCGATCTTTATGATCAGAGAGCCGCAATTTTTGGATGAAAACCAGACCGAAACGGGTGCAATTATTGGGCAGGATGCAGGGACCGCCGTATGAGTGACTCGATCACCCACGAATGCGGAATCGCACTGGTGCGACTGTTGAAGCCGCTCAGTTTTTATCAGGAAAAATACGGGACGCCGCTCTGGGGTTTCACGAAGCTGTTTCTCCTGATGGAGAAACAGCACAACCGCGGCCAAGACGGCGCCGGCGTGTCGTGCGTGAAGCTGGACGTGCCGGCCGGCGAGCCTTTCATGTTTCGTGAGCGGTGCGTGAAGAGCAATCCACTCGACAAAATTTTCAAGGCGCTGCTCGGCCAATATAACGAGCGGCTCGCGAGCGGCATAATTCACCCGGAATTCGCCGCCACGGTGAAAAAGTATTTCGATTTTGGGGGCGAGTCGTTGATGGGGCATCTGCGCTACGGCACCAGCGGCGGCTACAGCCTCAGCTCGTGCCACCCGTTTTTTCGGCGCTCGCCGTGGCCGACGCGCAACTTGGCGCTGTGCGGGAATTTTAATCTGACCAATACGACCGAGCTCAACCAGTCSCTCACCGCGATGGGTCAGCACCCGATTTACGCCACGGACACGCAGGCGATTTTGGAAAAAATCGGATTTTACCTCGATGAGGAGCACGAGGACATCTACCGGTTCCTGCGCACGCGGAATCTCGCGGGCGAAGAACTCTCGCGGCGCATCAGCGAGGACCTCGACGTGGCGCGCGTGATCCGGCGGGCGGCGGAGAAGTGGGACGGCGGCTACACGCTTTGCGGTCAGATCGGGAACGGCGATGCTTTCGTGGCGCGAGACCCGTCGGGCATTCGGCCGGCGTTCTATTTTCAGAATGATGAAGTGATCGCGTTTGCTTCGGAGCGGGCGCCGCTCATGACGGTGTTCGATCTCGCGGTGGAGCAGGTCAAGGAAGTGGCTCCCGGCCACGTGGTCGTGATCAAGCGACGGGGTGCGATCAGCTCGGAAGCGTTCACCGCGGCGTTGCCGAGGACGTCCTGTTCCTTCGAGCGCATCTATTTCTCACGCGGCAACGATGTGGACATTTACCGCGAGCGGCAGGCGTTGGGCGGGCGATTGGCCGACCAGATTTGCCGATCCATCGGGAACGATTGGGCTAACACCGTTTTTAGTTTTATTCCGAACACGGCGGAGGCCGCGTATTACGGGTTGATGTCGGAGTTGCGAACGCGACGACGCGGCGAGGTGAAGACGGCGATTTTGGAAGCGAGTGCGGCGGGCACGCTGGATGAGGCGCTGCTGGACGAACTGATTTTGAGCAACTGGCCCCGGGGTGAGAAAGTGGTAAGTAAAGATATCAAGATCCGGACGTTTATCGGGCAGGAAGGGATGCGAAATCAGCTCGCGAGCCATGTCTACGATATCACCTACGGCTCGGTGCGGCCCGGTGACAACCTGGTATGCGTGGACGACTCGATCGTGCGCGGCACGACCCTGCGGAAGTCGATTTTGAGGATTCTTACGCGGCTCAATCCGAAGAAAATCGTGATCGTCTCGACAGCGCCGCAGATCCGCTACCCGGATTGCTACGGCATCGATATGTCGGAGTTGGGTAAATTCGTCGCGTTCGAGGCGGCAGTGGCGCTGCTAAAGGAGCGCGGTCAGGCGGCGGTGCTCGACGAGGTGCACGCCTTGTGTGTGGCGGAAGTCGCGAAGCCGACCGGGACGAACCACGTGCGGCAGATCTACGAATCGTTCACGCCGGAGGAGATTTCAGCCAAGATCGTGGAACGGGTGCGTCCGGCCGATATTGAGTGGAAGGGTGAGATCGAGATCATCTTTCAGACCATCGAGCACCTCCACGCGGCGGTTCCGGCGCACACAGGCGATTGGTATTTCACGGGCTGCTATCCTACGCCCGGCGGCTATCGCGTCGTGAATCAGGCGTTTCTCAATTATTTCGAGAAGTCCGAAGGCAGGAGTTACTGAGGGCGCGGCCATGGCGAAAAAAGCGCCCGATTCCGTGCTGCCAAAGATCGACGCCGTGCGCCGAAAAAAGGTGGTGTTGGATGCGGATCTGGCGAGATTGTATGGCGTGCCGACGAATCGGTTGAATGAAGCGGTCCGGAGGAATGCGGCGAGATTTCCTGAAGATTTCTCTTTTATCGTTACACGCGATGAGCCTCTGAACTTGAGGTCGCAATTTGCGACCCCAAGTTCGGGGCACGGTGGGGGCAGGATTATGCCACGCGTCTTCACCGAGCACGGTGCGTTGATGGCGGCGAACGTTCTGCGTAGCGAGCGGGCGGTGCAAATGAGCCTGTATCTGATCCGCGCCTTTGTGGTTTTGCGGGAGCAATTGGTTGCCAACCTCTCTACGCTCCGACGCCTTTCCGAAATCGACAAGAAGCTCTTGGAGGACGAAGCCGTGTTGCGCGAGGTGTTGGAGCGCTTGCAGCCGTTGCTTAATCCGCCGCCGGCGCCGAAGAAGCTGTTGATCGGGTTTCATCCGGGAAACCGTTAATCATCTCTCTCACACTCATGTCTCTCAGCTACGAATCTTCCGGCGTAAATTACGATCAGCTCGATGCGTTTAAGCGCGCGTGCCAAAAGGCGGCGAAGACCACGGCGCCGATGTTGACGAGTCACGGCTACGCCGAGCCGGCGAACACTCGGGGCGAGAGCTGTTACCTGATGGAGGCGGAGGATCATTTCCTCGCACACGTTGAGGAAGGACTCGGCACCAAAAATCTGGTCGCGGATGCGGTGTATGCGGCGACGGGTAAAAATTTCTATCGGGAGATTTCGATCGATACGGTGGCGACGATTGTAAACGACTTAATCACGTGCGGAGCGTTGCCGATCTCGGTCGCGATGCATGCGGCGGTGGGAGAATCGGCGTGGTTCACCGACGAGGCACGGATGCAGTCGCTGGTCGAGGGTTGGGCGGCGGGTTGCCGGAAAGCCGGGGCGGTGTGGGGTGGAGGCGAGACGCCGACCTTGCGCGGAATTGTAAAAGCGGAAGCAATCGTGCTCGCGGGCTCGGCGGTCGGAAAAATCTCGCCGAAATCGCGGCGAATCACGGGAGATGTTCGGGCGGGCGACGCGATTATCTTTCTGGCCTCAACCGGCGTGCAGACAAACGGGCTCAGCTTGTGCCGGTTGATCGCGGATAAGTTGCCGGAGAGTTACCAGACGCCCATCGGGCACGGCGATGCGCGCACTTATGGCGAGGCGTTGCTCGCGGCCTCAGCGATCTATGTGGATTTTGTGGGCGAATGTCAGAAAGCGGGATTGAAGCTGAACTATGTCTCGCATGTGACCGGGCACGGTTGGCGAAAACTGATGCGATTGGATGAGCCGTTTGTTTATGAGATCACCGAGCCGCGCGAAGCGCCGGCGCTGTTTAAATTTATGATGGAGGCGGGGCCGATCACGCTGCGGGAGGCTTACGCCACGTTCAACATGGGCATCGGATTTGCGGCGTATGTCGCGCCAGAGACGGCGGACGCCGTGGTCGCGGCCGCGAAGAGCTGCGGGCATGACGCCTGGATCGCGGGCACGGTGCGCAAGGACGGCGAGAAGAAGGCGGTCGTGATTCCCTCGCTCGGGTTGGACTACGACGGGTCGACGTTGCAGGTGCGGTGAAGCGGCAGCGGAGTCGCGAGCAAGCTCGCTCCCACAGGTGGAGGGACGGAAAGGGATCGTCGCGAGCAAGCTCGCTGCCACATTCGGATGGTGGGACGGCGGTCGGGTGTGGGAGCGAGCTTGCTCGCGACTTCAGGCGATGGCTCAGCCGCCGTAGCACTCGAGGTATTTTAGGCCGGTGCTCGTGTTGAAGAGGACGACCGTTTCGTTGGGCTGCACTTGGTTGGCGGCGAGGAGCATTTTGAGGGCGGCGTAGCAGCCGGCGCCCTCGGGGGCGACGAAGATGCCTTCGGCCGAGCCGACTTCTTTCGTGCCGGAAATCATCTGGTCGTCGGAAACCGCGAGGGCGCCGCCGCCGGATTTGCGCAGGGCGTCGAGCATGATGAAATCGCCGATGGCTTTCGGCACGCGCAGGCCGGACGCGCGGGTTTGGGCGCCGAGGTGTTCGGCGGCGAATTTTTCTCCGGCGTGAAAGGCGCGGACGATGGGCTGGCAGCCTTCGGCTTGCACGCTGAACATCCGTGGGCGCTTGGAATCGATCCAGCCCATGCGCTCCATCTCGTCGAAGGCTTTCCACATGCCGACGAGGCCGGTGCCGCCGCCGGTGGGGTAGAGGATGACGTCGGGGAGGGTCCAGTTAAGTTGCTCGGCGAGTTCGTAGCCGAGGGTCTTTTTTCCTTCGGCGCGGTAGGGCTCTTTGAGCGTGGAAACATCAAACCAGCCCTCGGCCACTTTGCGTTTGGCGACCTCGGCACCGCAGTCGGTGATGAGGCCGTTGATGAGCGTGACGAAAGCGCCCATCTGCTCGCACTCGATGATATTGGCCTTGGGGGTGTCCCTCGGCATGAAGAGGTGGGCTTCCATGCCGGCGCGGGCGGCGTAGGCGGCGAGGGCGCCGGCGGCGTTGCCGGCAGAGGGGGCAGCGAGTTTTTTAAGGCCGTATTGTTTGGCCATCGAGACGGCGGCGGTCATGCCGCGCGCCTTGAAACTGGCAGTGGGATTTTGCGCTTCGTCTTTGAAGAAAAGTCGGCTGAGGCCGTGCTTGGCGCCGAGGCGGGGCGCGGGGAGGAGAGGAGTCCAGCCCTCGCCGAGGGTGACGACGTCGGCGGCGTTCTTGACGGGGAGGACCTCGCGGTAACGCCAGAGCGATTTCTCGCGGGTGCGGAGAGATTCCTTGGTGAGAGTTTTCGCGGCGGCGACTAGATCGTAGTGGGCGAAGAGGGGCTTGCCGCAGGCAGTGCAGACATTCTGTGGGACGGCCGCATCATGTTCTTTGGCGCAGGCGGTGCAGGCGAGGTGCGTGAGGTGCATGCGGCGGGAGCCAAAGCCCGGGAGCGGAGTGGGGCAATCTTCATAGGAAAAATCTATTCGCCGCGTCCAGCGAGCAAGACGGCTTGAACTCAAAGTTCAGCCGTTCGGTCATATTGGGCTCGACTTGAGCGTGCGCAAAAACTGGGTTAAGGCACGGCCTCGGAGTTCCCCTTTTGCGGTACATTCATGTGGCCTGACAGTTTTCCCGGCCCTTTTATTTCATGAAGAAAAACATCCCTATTGCCCTGCTCTTTCTTTGCCTTGCCAACGCCGTCGTGGCGCTGGCGGCCGAAACCAAACCGCCGGTGAAGGCGCCGGCGGCGGCCGCTTCCTTCGCCGGTGAGTTTTCCGGCGAATGGACGGGCGAAAATGGATCCAGTGGAGCGTTGAAACTTACGTTCAAACCGGGAAAAGACGCGGCCTGGGAGATGAACGCCACGTTTACCTTTGAGGGTTCGGCCATTCCGACGGTGACCAAGTCGGTCGTGGTGGATGGTAACAAGCTTGAGGCGGTTTTCGCTTGGGATGTCCAAGGCGCTTCGGCGGCGAGCAAACTGATGGGCGAGTTGAAAGACGACCGCTTGGAGGGGACCTACGACAGCACGGCGACGGACGGTGCCGCGAAAGGCAAATGGAAGGTCATGCGTACGCCGCTTGCGCCCAAGTTATCGGGTCTGACGCAACCGCTCCAAGCTGGGGCATAGGCCGTTGTCGTACCGTGCTCACCGGAGCGTGAAGCTTTGAGCTGAATTCAGTCGCTGGCTCCCCGCATCTTTTATGCCACAACGTATCGCCATCGTCGGGGGTGGGATTTCCGGTCTTTCGGCGGCGGCTCACGTACTGCTGGCGGCCCCGGAGGACTTTGCGATCGAGCTATTCGAAGCCGCGCCTTTTCTCGGCGGGCAATGCGCGTCGTGGCTGGATGCCAAGGGACGGCCGACCGAGATCGGGATCCATCTGGATTTCCCGTGGTATCACAACAAAGACGCGCTTTTTGCGGCGATCGGGCACCCGCTGCCGTTGCGTGAGACCGACGGGAACTATTACATCTGCAACGGCGCGACCGGCCGGATCGACACCCTGCTCGCGGGCAAATCGGTGTTCAAGACGCTGCGGGGACTGGTCACGTTTCCCGGTCTGACGCCCGGCGAGCGGCTTAAGCTCACCGGCTTCATCCTCCGGATTCTGCGGATGGATAATGTGACAGCTGAGAGCTTCGATGGAATGTCGATCACTGAGTTTTTGCGGGTGGAAGGGATGACCGAAGCGATCAGCCGGCAACTCGAACTTGAGGCGGTGACGATTCAGGGACTACGCCCGGAAGAGGCGAGCGCCACGTCTTTCATCAAGTTTCTCCGCACGATGTATGGGAGCATGGGGCGATTCGATACGACCTTCTTCGGTGCGCCGCTGGCGGATGCGTTGATCGCACCGCTGGCGGATTTTGTGCGGGCGCGCGGCGCAAAAATTCACCTTGAGGCACAGGTGACGGCGGTAGTACCCAGCGGGAATTCAGGCGCAAGTCTGACCACGGCCTCGGGCGAGATCCGCGCGTATGATCACGTGATTTTTGCCATCCCGGGTTATGCCGTGCCGCCGCTGGTTCCGACCGAATTCCGATCGCGGGCGCCGTTTGCCGGACTAACGGCGCTCCGGGAAACGCCCATCATTACCCTGACGCTTTGGTATGACGCCCAGGTTTTCACCGATGGAAATGTCTACATCTCGAACCGCGACCGGACGCACGGCCCGATCTTCGACGCGGTGGCCGACAAGGCCCACCATTGGCGCGGCTGGAACGGGCTCACGCATACGGGCAGTATCCTCCAAGTTCTGATCGATGCGGCGGAGGATGTGCAGCACCTCACCGATGAGCAGTTGATTGCGGCCTCCCGGGCCGACTTGGACCGTTTTTTTCCGTCGTGCCGTGGGCATGCGCCGAGCGATGCGACCGTGTTGCGGTTGCGCGGCACTTATTGTGGAACGCGAGTCGGATATTGGTCGAAGGTGCCGCGCACGCATGAAACGGGTATGCCCGGGGTGTGGCTGGCCGGCGACTATACCGATGGGCCCTATCACTACGGCATGGAGTCGGCGGTCATCTCGGGCAAGGCGGTCGCGAACCTGATTCTGGCCGGAGTAAATCGTCCCGGGCATGAGATTTTGCGCCCCAAATACCTCCCGTTTGTCGCCGCGAAGTAGGCGCAGTGAGCGCCGGCTATTTCGAAGGAGTGACGAAGGTGAGGTTTGGTCGCGGTGCCGGTTTCATGCCATCGCCGATGAAGAAACTGGGGTGCGGCGGTTGGTTGTAGCCGACATTCTGCCAGGCGATCGCGAGGCGATACTGCGGGTCGTGCATTAAGGTGGTGAGGCGATGCTCGGTGGAGATCGTCGTGGAGAAAATGCGCAGTTCTTGGTTGTCGGTCGTGCGGAGGATCACCTCTTCGCGCCAGTCACCGAGGAGGTCGGCGCTGAGGGCGGGATTCGATTTGGTGCCGTTGTTGGACGTGCAACCTTCGGCGGTGAAGAGCGGGTTGGTGGTCTCGGTCAGCCAGTCCCATTTTGAAACGGTGTTGCCGTTGAGGAGTTCGCGGAGCAGGTCGCCGTCCCACCAGACGGCGAAGTTAATTGAGTTAGGTTTTTTGGCGGAGATGGTTTCGCCCCGGGCGTTATTGAGGCCGGGCAGAATGGACCAGATTTCGTTGCCGGAGTGGCGGGGGTCGATGTCGAACGCCACGCCGCGGCCGACATCGGGGGCGGGAACGGTGCCGCCGGGTTTGCCCCAGATGAGCTCTCCGGTGTTGGCGTCGCGAAATTCGATGCCGTAGGGGTGCTTGGGATTCTCGTGGATGTCGAAGACCTCGAGGCCGGGGCGGGTGGGGTCGAGGTCGGAAACGTGGAGGGCGTCACCGTGGCCGAGCTTGGTCGAGTAACGCGGGGTGCCGTCTGCGTTGATACACATGGCGCCGTAAACGATCTCGTCGCGGCCGTCGCCATCGACGTCGGCGACGGAGAGATTGTGATTTCCTTGGCCGCGGTAGGAGTTGGTGTTGTCGGCGGGTCCGTGTCGGTCGCTGTCGAAGACCCAGCGTTGGGTGAGTTTGCCGTCGCGCCAGTCCCAAGCGGCGAGGACGGTGCGCGTGTAGTAGCCTCGGCACATGACGGCGCTCGGACGGATGCCGTCGAGGTAGGCGACACCGGCGAGGAAACGGTCGACGCGGTTGCCATAGCCGTCGCCCCAAGCATTCACGTCGCCGCGGGCAGGGACGTAGTCGGCGGTGGCGAGGGCGGCGCCGGTGCGCCCATCAAAAACGGTGAGAAACTCGGGACCGGTGAGGACGTAGCCGGCGCCGGAGGCGACACGCTTGCCGTCGGGGGTGGTGGTACTGCCGGTTTTGTTGCGGGAGGGCGCGTGGGCATCGCCGACGGTGCGCCAATCGGCCTTGGGATCGCCGATGATTTTGCCGGTGCCGTCGACGGTGCCGTCGGCGGTTTTGCAAATGAGTTCGGCGCGGCCGTCGCCGTCGAAATCGTAGACTAGAAACTGCGTGTAATGAGCGCCTTCGCGGATATTTTTGCCGACGTTGATCGACCAGAGGAGCGTGCCGTCGAGTTTGTAGGCGCAGAAGATGGGTTCGTCGGTGATGCCGGCCTGCGAATTGTCGCGGGCGCGGCCGGTCATATGGACAATGATCTCGTATTCGCCGTCGCCATCGAGGTCGCCGACGGAGGTGTCGTTGGGGGTATAGCCGGAGGGCGTTTTAAGGGGAATGGAAAAATAGGGGCGGGCGGGGGCGTTGGCGGGAATCGTCGCGACGACGGAGCGCGCGGAGGGTGGTTGCTCGGCACCGGCGAGAATGGGGCGGACGGAGTAGGTGTTGGCGGCGGTGGCTTTAAAATTGGTGTCCGTGAAGTGCGTCGCGCTGGTGAGGGGGGCGGGGTTGAGTTTCTCAGGAGCGGCGCCGTCGGTGGACCGGTAGAGGTTGAAGGCGATGGCCGCGGGGTCGGAGCCGAGAACGCGCCAGGAGACGACGATTTTTTGCGGTTCGGATTTGATCGCGATGACGCCGCGGCCGAGCGTTTCCATCTGCCGGGGCGGAAGCGAAGCGGCGTGGACCGAAGAGAGGAGAAGCGGCAGGAGCAGGGTGAAGAGGCAGGAATTTTTCATGGGGAGGGTTGGCGAGCTAAACGCGGCGCATGCGGAAGGGTCGCGAGTATTCCCGACGGACATTTCCAAGGGTGGCCGGCGAACGAAGGTGCCGCCCGAGACTTCGTTCCGCTAGGGCGATGTTCCGGTAGGAATGCCCTTCGCCAGCACTTTGCGGCGGAAAATCGCGGGACCGCTCGTGACGTAGAGGAGGACGCGGTCGGGGCCGGAGAGAACGCAGCTCGTGACCGATTTGCCGCGGACGGGGTTGTCGATCACGCCGCAGAGGCGACCCGTGGGATCGAAGACTTGGACGCCGAGGGCGGTCGTCACGTAGGTGCGACCGAGGGTGTCAGTCGTCATGCCGTCGCCACGGGCGGCTGTGACGTAGGGCGGGGGATTGTTATGCTTGAACTCGCCCTTCGGGTCGATGGGCCGGCGCATCGTCATGTAGGGCGTCTTCGCGTCGAGCGTGCCATCGTCGGCGATGCGGAAGGTCCAGACGAATTCGCCCGCGTGTTCGCTGACGGCGAGGGTGCCCTCGTCGGGCGAAAGGGTGATGCCGTTGGGGTTGGCGAGATCGGTGGCGGCGATGCGCTTGGTCTTCGTGGCGGGATCGAAGAAGGTCACCTGCTTCTTTTGGGTCTCGGTGAAAAAGATATGGCCGCGGCGGGTGACCACGAGGTCGTTGGGTTGCACGTCTTCGAGCAGGATTTCGATGGCGCCGGTCGTGGGGTCGAGGGTGAAGAGGCGCTTTTTTCCGCCGAAGCAGCCGTAGAGTTTGCCGTCGGGGCCGAACTTTAAGCCGCTGGCGGTCTCGGTGCTGAGTCGAGTTTTCGTGCCGTCGACTGCGACTTTGAAAATGCCGGGGTTCTTGATGTCGGTGTAGTAAAAATTTCCGGTGGCGTCGCTGCAGGCCGCATCGGCGTTGCCGAGGCCATCGACGACAGGCTGCCAGCCCTCGCCCTCGATGAGGAGGCGGTGGAGCGTCAGGTCGCCGGCTAGATCGTTCTTAGTGACGCGAGTGGCGACGTGCTTTTCGGTGCGCCAAAGCCAGCGGAGGGCGTCGGGGAAAATCGAGCCGCCGTGCTGGGCGTTGTGGCCGTAGCCCTCGACGTAGTCGAAACGGCAATCGTAGCCCATGTAGCGGAGGGCGGCGTGGAGATTCTTGTTGGCCGTGGGCCAATGGCCGAAAGCGTTGTCGTTGTCGCCGCTCGAATCTTGGAGGAAGACGCGGAGGGGTTTGCGCTCGGTCTTGCGGATGAGGGACGGGTAGGCGTCGCCGCCGCGGAGATTCACAAAACTCCCGATGGTCGAGAGCACCTTACGGAACTGGTCGGGCCGCTCCCAAGCGACGGTGAAGGCGGCGATGCCGCCACTGCTGGAGCCGCAGATCGCACGCTTTTCCGGATCGGCGGAGAAGGGGAATTGTTTCGCGACCTCGGGCAAAATTTCCTCGATCAGAAAGCAGGCGTAGCGGTCGCCGAGGGAATCGTATTCAAAACTGCGATTGCTGGCATTGGCGCCCTTTTTGGCGGGTGGCTTGGTGGGGTCGTTACCCGGGTTGATGAAGATGGCGACGGTCGCGGGCATCTCGCCTCGCGCGATCAGATTGTCGAAAACGGTGGGCGCGCGCCAAGAGGCCTTGAGGTCGAGATAGTTTTTACCGTCTTGGAAGACCATCACAGCCGCGGTGCCGTCGGGTTGGTATTGGGCGGGAATATAGATCCACCAGTCGCGGACGATGCCGGGAAAAATCTTTGATTCCAGCGCGGGCATTTTTGTGACGGTGCCTTGCGGGACGCCGGCGCGGGGTTCGTGGTCGAGCGAGGCGATCCAGCCGTCGGCGGCGAGAGCGGGGGCGAGGAGGCAGACAATCGCGAGGAATGAAAAGCGGAGCGCGGGGTGCATGAGAGTGATGGAATGGGGTTAGTTCTTGGACCAGTCGCGCCAGAGCCAGCGGAGGGTATCGGGAAAGATCGCGCCGCCGTGTTTGCCGTTGTGGCCCTCGGTGCCCAAGACGAACGTTTGATCGTAGCCGGCGAATTTTAGGGCGGCGGCCATGTCCTGGTTGGTGAGGGGCCAATTGCCGTGAAGATTGTCGAGATCGTTGGCGCCGTCTTGAAGGAAGACGCGAAGGGGCTTGGGGGCGGTCTTGGATTTTCGAATGAGGCCGGGGTAAACGTAACCGCCGCGGATGTTGGTAAAACTCCCGATGTGGCTCACGACCTTGCGGAACGAATCGGGGCGCTCCCAAGCGACGGTGAACGCGGCGATGCCGCCGGAGCTGTTGCCGACGACGGCGCGGGCGGCGGGATCGGCAGTGACGTTGAGGCCGGCGAGTGCGGCAGGCAGGAGTTCTTCAAGGAGAAAGCGGGCGTTGGTGTCGCCGAGGGAGTCGTATTCGAAGCTGCGGTTGTTGCGGTCTTTTGCGCCGGGTGCGGTGGCGGCGACGACGCCGGGATTTACGCCGACGGCGATGATCACGGGAGTATCTTTCTTAGCGATGAGGTTGTCGAAAACGGTGGCGATGCGAAATGCTCCGTCGGCCTTGAAGAAGCCCGCACCGTCGAAGAAGACCATGAGGCAGGCGGGCTTGGCCGGGTCGTATTGCTCGGGCACATAAACGAAGTAATCGCGGGTGGTGCCGGGGAAGATTTTGCTGTCAGCGAATTTCCCGGTGCGGATTTCGCCACGCGGGAGTTTCGGTTGAGGAAGCGAGTCCGGCCCAAGGGTGTAGGCTTCGGCCGAGCGGAGCACTGAAAGCGAGAAAAGCAGCAGCAGAACTAGCGGGGTGAAGGGGCGCATGCAGAATGAGTTTGGGCGAACAGAATGGGTTGGGCAAGGCCGGGGCTTAGACCGTCGGCCCGTAAAGTAACAGGCGGACGGCTAATCCAAAAAGAGGGCACTAGTGAAATTTAAGCGCAGGAACTTTGAGCGCATGTGAGCGCGGCGTTGACGGCGGCGAAACGAGTCTGCCACCTTTCTAGATCGCTGTTCGCATGTTACCCATCGTGCAAATTTCTTTGGATCTTACCGACCTCGGCGAGGCTTTGGCGACGGCGGAGCTGGCGAGGCGGGCCGGCGTGGACTGGCTCGAAGCGGGGACGCCCTTTATTTTGGCGGAGGGCGTGCATGGGGTGCGGGCGTTGCGGGAGCGGTTTCCCGGCGTGCCGATCGTGGCGGATTTGAAGATTATGGACGGGGGATATTTGGAGGCCGAGATGATGGCGAAAGCGGGCGCGACGCATGTGGTCGTGATGGGGCGGGCGCACGAGGAGACGTTGAAGTGTGTGGTGAAGGCCGGCCGTGATTACGGCGTGAAGGTCATGGGCGACAACCTCGGGTTTCCCGATATGGTGGCGGGCGCGAAGTTGATTGAGGACCTCGGCTGCGATTTTGTGATTCACCATATCGGCTACGACGAGCGGCGCGGAATCGCGGCGGCGGGGCGGCGGATGCCGAGCCCGCTCGACGATTTGCGGGCGGTCGTGGCGGCGGTGAACGTGCCGGTGCAGGCGGTCGGCGGGCTCACGCTGGAGCAGGCCGTGCGCACGCCGGAGTATGGGGCGCCGCTGGTGGTGATCGGTGCGCCGCTGGCGGTGGACGCCGATGCGTTTCGCACGGCGGACGGCAACCTCGAAGGCACGCTGCGGATCATCTGTGAGCGCGTGCATGGTTACGGTGATGTGCGCGTCGGAAAACTTTCCCCATGAAAAGCCCTGGAGTTGTTAACTACTCGTCCGAACCGCACAGCGTTGAATTGCGCGAAGTCCCGCGGCCGGTGGCCGGACCAGACGATATTGTTTTGGCCGTCGAGGCGGTCGGGGTGTGTGGAAGCGATCTCCATCAATGGACGGCGTCGCACAGTTGGAAGGTTAACTATCCGGTGGTGCTCGGGCATGAGTTTGGCGGGCGGATCGCGGAGCTCGGCTCGGCGGTGCAGGGCTGGAAGGAAGGCGACCGGGTCGTGAGCGAGACGGCGGCGGTGATCGATCCCAACAGCCCGCTCACCCGCGAAGGGCTCTACAACTTGGAGCCGTCGCGGAAAGGTTTTGGCTACGGCGTGAACGGCGCGATGACGCGCTACGTGCGCGTGCCGGCGCGGTGTCTGCACCGAGTGCCGGACGGACTGGCGATGGAGCAGGCGGCGCTGACGGAGCCGTGCTGCGTGGCGTTCAACGCCGTGATCAACAACGCGCGGGTGCGGCCCGGTGACCGCGTCGTGGTGCTCGGACCGGGGCCGATCGGGATTTTGTGCGCGGCGATGGCGCGGTTGGCCGGGGCCCAGGTCGCGTTGGTGGGTCTGGAACGCGATCGCACGCGGCTGGAGGTGGCGAAAGTTTACGGATGCGAAGTGATCGTAGGCGATGCGTCGGCGTGGGCCAAGGCACGCGACGGACTGGGCGTTGATGGCGTGATTGACGCGGCGGGAGCGTCAGCGGCGCTGAAGACTGCGATGGAGTTGGTGCGGCCGAACGGCTGGATCAGCAAAGTGGGTTGGGGCCCGCAGCCGTTGGGCTTCTCGCTCGATCCGCTCGTGCAGAAGAACATCACGTTGCAGGGAAGTTTTTCGCATAATTGGCCGGTCTGGGAGCGGGTGCTGGCGCTGTTGGCTTCGGGCCAACTGGACGTGCGCCCAGTCATGGGCGGCGTGTGGGGGTTGGAGTCGTGGCACGAGGCGTTCGAGCAGATGCACTCGGGGGCGATTGTGAAGGCGGTGCTTAAGCCGGTTTGAATTCGGATTTTTAACCACGGATGGACACGGATAAACACGGATGGGGATCCGGAAATCGAAGGGGATGAAATAAAGTTATGCGTCTGAGGAACAAAGTGGTTGTCGTGACCGGCGGGACGTCGGGGATCGGGCGGGCGATTGCGGAGCGGTGTGTGGCCGAGGGGGCGCGGGTGCTGGTGCATGGGATCGTGCGTGAGGACGGTAAGGCGGTCGTGAAGAAGCTGGGCGCGGCGGCGGCGTTGCACCTCGACGATCTCGGCGATCCGGCTAGCGCGGGGCGGATTGTGGCGGCGGCGTTGGCGGCGTTTGGGCGGATCGATGCGGTGGTGAACAACGCGGCGATCGTGGCGCGCAGTTCATTGGCGACCACGAGCGCGGAAAATTTTGACCGGATGATGGCGGTGAATGTGCGGGCGCCGCTGCTGCTGATCCAGGCGGCGTTTGCGCAGTTGAAGGCGAACGAGGGCTGCGTGTTGAACATTGGCTCGATCAACGCGCACAGCGGGCAGGCGAATCTTTTGGACTATAGTATTTCGAAAGGCGCGATGCAGACGCTGTCGCGCAACCTCGCCAACGCGCACGGCGAGGATCGCGTGCGGGTGAACCATCTGAATGTCGGTTGGGTGCTGACCGACCGGGAATACGCCCATCAGATCGAGCACGGGATGGCGCCGGACTGGCCGCAAAACGTGCCGCCGCAATTCGCCCCGTCGGGGCGCCTCATGCGGCCCGAGGAGATCGCGGCGGCGGCGGTTTACTGGTTGGGCGACGAATCGCGACCGGTGAGTGGCGCGGTCGTGGAGCTGGAGCAGTTCTCCGTGATCGGGCGGAATCCGAGCAAGATGGCACCGGCGACGAAGATTTGAATCACGGATGGACCCAGGTGAACCCGGATGAAATTCCGAGGATTAGTTTCGGATCCAAGGCTAGCCGTGTTCAGCTGTGGTTAATTTATTTTGCATCAATTTAATGTCTTGTCCCGTGCCTAAACTCGCTGCGTTTCCGAAAGCTTTCATGCGGCCACTCTGCAAAGACGGCACGATGACGTTGCGCGAGTGGGTCGATCTGGCGGCGCCGCTCGGGCTCGATGGGCTCGAATACTACAGCGGGATGTTGGAGCTGGCTGATCCGGCGCGTTGGGCCGAAGCGCGGCGCACGGTGGAAGAGCGGGGCCTCGTGATTCCGATGTTGTGTTGCTCGCCAGATTTTTCGCATCCGGACGCGGAGTTTCGGAGGCATGAGATCGAGAAGGAGAAAAATTGGATTCGGATGGCCGCGGCGTTGGGCGCGGGGTTTTGCCGGGTGTTGTCGGGACAGCGCCGGCCAGAGCTGACGCGTGAGCGCGGCGTCGAACTCGTGGCGCAAAGCATCGAGGCGTGCTTGCCGGAGGCGGAACGGTGCGGCGTCACGCTCATCATCGAAAATCACTACAAGGATGATTTCTGGAGCTACCCGGAGTTTGCGCAGAAAATGGATGTGTTTTGCGAGCTGGTGGAGCGGGTGCAGCATCCGCGTTTCGGCGTGAATTACGATCCGAGCAATGCGTTTTTGGCCGGCGACGATCCCTTGGAATTGTTGCAGCGGGTGAAGCACCGGGTGGTCACGATGCACGCGAGCGATCGCTATCTCGCGGAGGGCACGATCGAGGATTTACGGCGCGATGAGACCGGGGCCGAGGGTTACGCGAAGCGACTTCGGCACGGGGAGATCGGGAAAGGTCTAAATGACTATGACGCGATTTTCGGAACGCTGCGCGCGGTGGGGTTCGACGGCTGGGTGAGCGTCGAGGATGGAGTCGACG
>NSIG01000060.1 GCA_002737275.1 Opitutia bacterium | reverse complement strand
TGAGGTATCTGAACGACGAATCGTCGATCCTATCACCGCCGAGTTTTCCGACATTTCTAACTGAACCACTTAACTGAGTTTTTCATTCGCCATGCAAAATCGATTCCGCGGCCTCGTCGCCGCCCCATTCACGCCCTTCAACGCTGATCGCTCGATCAATCTCGACGTCATCCCCGGCTACGCCCGGCTCCTAAAAGAGAACGGCGTCGGCGCCGCCTTCGTCTGCGGCACGACCGGCGAGGGGCTTTCCCTGACGTTGGAAGAGCGTCTCGCCGTTTCGGCTAAGTGGATGGAATCAACCGATGAGACTCTGCCGGTGATAGTCCATGTCGGGCACACCTGCCTTGAGGACGCCCGCAAACTCGCGGCGCACGCGGCCCAGATTGGCGCGGCGGCGATCTCAGCCTTGGCTCCCATGTTTTTCAAGCCCCGCACGGTGGACGAACTCTTGGATTGGTGCGAAGCGGTGGCTTCGGCGGCTCCGAACCTCCCGTTTTATTACTACAACATTCCTTCGATGACCGGCGTCGCGTTCCCCGTCGCCGACTTCCTTGCTCGTGCCGCCGATCGCATCCCCTCTCTCGTCGGCGTAAAATACACGCACGAAGATCTTCCCGACTACCGCGCCTGTGCCGCCGCCGCCGCTGGCCGCTACGACATTCTCTTCGGCCGCGACGAACTTTTGCTCGAAGGCTGGAAAGAGGGTGCCCGCGGGGCGGTTGGCAGCACTTACAATTACGCGGCGCCGCTTTATTTGAGGCTCCTGACGGCACTCGAACATGGCGACGAGGCAACCGCCCGAAGGTGGCAAGATACCGCGATCAAGATGATCGCGATTTGCAACGGCACCGGTGTCACCCACCTCGCGGCTTCCAAAGCTCTGATGGCGATGCTCGGGGTGGATTGCGGTCCGGTGCGCCTGCCGTTGGTGCAGCCCAGCGAGATGCAGCTGACGACACTTCGCGCGAAGTTGACCGAAATCGGCTTCTTTGAATTCGCCTGTCGGCCGGTCGCGTAACTCCGGAAGTCCGACGTAGAGCAGGGTCTTTGACCCGCCCTTTTTCGTGCAGTCTGTTCGCGTTGAGGGCGGGTCGGAGACCTCGCCCTACGGCCGAACCGCCGTGGACCCGCCGGCGGCAAATTTCGGAAGGAGTGGAGCGGGTGAACGAAGGGAGGTGCTGCGGTTGAGCATCTGCAAAAGTGAGCCGACGATTTTCTTCGCGAACGAGTGGGGATCGACCCGGTAGCGTGCCGGTTCGGGGACCAGCGACGCTAGAAATGGATCATCGTCGCGGGAGATGAGAGAGATGTCCTGCGGCACCCGCAGCCCGCGCTGGGCGAGCACACTAGCGGTCGAGAGGTAAGCGTAGGAATTGCTCACCACGAGGGCGGTGGGCGGATTCTTTTGGTCAAAGAGAGTGCGAAGGGCGCGCGCGACGGAATCGACGTCGTCGCGGTGATAAGCGATCACGGCGGTGGCGTCGCGGTGCGGCGACCGACTCACGCCTTCGACAAATCCGCGCTCGCTGTCCACATCGCCGGCCCGCCGGGATTCGCGGTTGAGCAATGCGAGGCGGCGGTGTCCGGCGTACAGGAGGATCCCGGCGGCGTGCCGGCAAATCGCGCGGTAATCCAAATCATAGTGGGGTAGCGTGATGTCCGGATAAGTGGAACCGGCGACGAGACACGGGGTGTTTCTCCGGGCAAACCAGCGTTGCATCGCCTCCGAGGAAAGCGTGAGGACCCAGGCGCTGTGCGCGTGCTGGCCGACCAACCGGTCCAGCGCCCGGGCCGGATTGGTCTGGTAGTATTGACGGCCCTCGTGGATGCGAAGCCGATAGCCTTCTTCGATGAGCAGATCCTTGAGTTCGTCGATCCACAGCGCGATCAGCGGGCGGAGGCGCCCGATGGGCTCGGGGATCAGCACTCCGACGGTCCTCGTCTGATTTTCGACCACGGCCGGTTTGGCTTTGCCGACCACTCGATTACCCAGTCCTCGGACAGGTTCGATCAGACCATCGGCTTTGAGTTGCTCGAGGGCGGCGCGAACGGTGTTACGGCTCGCCTGCAGGGTGCGGCTGAGGACCCGTTCGCTGGGCAACCAACTGCGCCACGTGCCTTTTTTCAACTCGGCGCGCAGCTGCACGGCGAGCTGGCTGGCGACGGTGCGGTGGGGAATCAACGTCATGGGCGAAGCGAGCACGCACAACGGAGCCGGCCGCGGCGAAGTTATTTTTTCGCGGGATGCGCGTTGATCTCCGCCGTCCAGACGCGGGGCGAGCGTACGCCAGGTCGCGCTTCACCGCCCGGCACCACGATCTGTCCGCGCCACGTGGTCAGGGCCGTGGTGACGAGCGAGAACGGCACCTCTCCGGCACGACTCCAGGTGTCGTCGGCCACACGGTAGGCGAGGGTGTCGCGGGGAAATCCCCGATGTTCGGTGGGAGAGAGCGCGGCTTGGGCACCGTCATCACCGCCGAAAATTAAGATGCGCCCGTCGATCACGGGAGCAGGGGAGGGCGCGGCAACCGAAACGCGTGGAAGATCCGCGAGGCGTTTCCAGCCGGTGGCCGGGCTATAGCGATACGCGTCGCGCAGCCATGCCCGCGAGGTTTTGCCGGGTTCGGTGGGAACGAGACGGGCCCCGCTGAAGAGAAAGAAGGCATCGCCGTGCGCGGCGGCGGTGGCGAGGAAACGTTCCGCCCCGGGCCAAGTCGGGAGCTCGCGCCACCCGCGCGCGAGCTGATCGAGGTCGAGGGCGAAGAAAGCATTTTGGGCCGCGGTGGCGTCGGGCCGGTCAAGCCCGCCCGCGACATAGAGGGTGCGTCCGACGAGGGCGCCGGCCGCCATTGCCAGCGGTTTGGGCAGCTGCGGCCACGCGGTGAAGGTGACCGTTTCCCGCTCCCAGCGGGCGAGCCAAACCTCGTTGAAATTCCGGGTAGCATCACCCCCGCCGATCAGGACGAAACCCTCGGGGGTGTTCACCGACACACCGTAGCCGCCGGCGTGCGGCAGACGTCCGACGATGCGCCAGGTGGTCGCGGCGGGCTCGAGCACAAAGAGGCGGTCATACCAAATTTTTGTGCCGCCCTCCCACGGGCGTTTATCGGGAAAATTAGCTCCGCCGGCGACGATCAGCGCGCCCCCGCTGACGCCGGCGTAGCTGCCGGCAAAGCCCTCGCGGTCAGGCAAGGCCGGGAGTTCGTTCCAATGGAGCGGTGGCGAGGTGGTCATGTCGGGGGCGGATTGAGCGCTGGCGGCCGCGGCGGGCAGACAAAACGCAAGGAGGCAAAAGGCTACGGTGGGACAACGCATGGGGGATATTTTTCTTTTTGGTTGGTCGAGCCAGGTGAGGCAAGTGGGGGGCAGTGGATCTATTATTGAACCGCCAACAAAGTCGAAGGTTCGGCAGGGCCTCCGGGCGGTGCCGAAACCGGACCGGAAGATGCACGGCTGGAGGCGGCGATGGGCGCGATGGATAAGGAATTTTTGAACGTGGATGAGCCCGACCCGCGGGCGATGGGCCGGATGATGCGGCGAATGGCGGAAATGACCGGGGAGAAACGAGGTGCGGGCTCGGCTCAAGGCGCGGCGCGGGCCGGCGCGGCGTGATCCCAAGTTTTACGATTACGAGTAAGGCGGGTGCGAAAGGATTTGGCGGGCGTCGGTGGCGGATATTTACTGGTCAGATGGCGAACGATGAACTCCTGAAACGAATCGAAGCAGCGAAGCGCGCGGTGTTGGCGCAAACCGAGCTGTTGCACCGTGAGTTTGGGCGCGCGGAGAGCCGCTGGAAAAGCGACGGCACGCGAGTGACGGCGGTCGACGTGGCGATCTCGGAAAACATTTTTTGCGAGCTGGCGGCGCAATTTTCGGACGATCAATTTTTCAGCGAGGAATTAGCCGAGACGGACGCGCCGATTCCGGTGACGGCGGAGTTTTCTTGGGTGCTCGATCCGATCGATGGAACCAACAATTTCGCGCTCGGCATCCCGCATTGCGCGATCTCGCTCGGCTTGTGTGTGCGGGGCGAGCCGGTGTACGGCGTCGTCTATGATTTGAGCCGGCGGGTGTTGATGCACGGTGGGCCGGGTTTCGGGATGCACGACGGCGAGCGGGCGGTCACGGTGTTGAACGTGACGCCGCACGCGGAGAGCATTGTCGGATTCCACCGGCCCGGTGATCCGGCGCGGATGTCGGCGGCCAACGCAATTTTGGGGCAGTTCAAGATTCGCGGACTGGGGAGCGCTACGTTGCACCTGGCCTACGTGGCGGCGGGGTTGTTCGACGGCTGCGTAGACTTCAATGTGAAGATATGGGACCTCGCGGCGGCAATTCCGCTCGTGCGTGCAGCCGGTGGCGAGGTGACCTTTATCAACGGCGAGCAACTGCCGATGAAAACGTTCAACCTGAAGATGGGCAAAATCGTCTACGTCGCCGGCGGGCCGATCGTGGCGGCGCGGCTGCGGAAATTGGTAGGCTGATCGGCGCGTGCTGCGCGCGCACGGCGAAGGCCGAGCTTGGTCGTGGGCGGCGATTTGGAAATCGCCGGTCCGGGGTGCGGGTCGCAGGAAAGCGCTGGCGCAGGAGGGCGGGTCGGAGACCCGGCCCTACCTCGGGATTAAACTTGGTAGGTCTGGAGCGGAACGGGGTCTAGGATCGAGCTCTTGGGCATCTGTTCTTTGAGCTGTTCCATGAACCAAGCGCGGGCTTCGGGATCGCCGTGGGTGAGGATCACGCTGCGGGCACCGGTCTGGACGACGAATTGCACCAGCTCCTCGCGGTCGGCGTGGCCGCTGAGTTCGAAGCGCTCGACGCGGGCTTTGATCTTGGCCTTCACGTTGGCAGTTTTGAAGAGAAAGGTGTCGCCCGGGGACATCGCGAGGAGTTCGCCTCCGGGTGTGGTTGGGTCGCAATAGCCGACGAAGCCGATGGTGTTTTTCGCGTTTTCGAGCAGCCCGGAAGCGAGGGTGTAGCTAGGGGTGCGCTCGACCAACATGCCGGAGCTAATTATATAGAGGGCGTTTTGGCCGGGGTCTTGGCCGGCGACGAGCTTGCGCGGGGTCGGCTTGATTTTTAGGTCCTTGATGATGCCGCGGTTGAACTGGATGTGTTTGGTCTTGCGGCTGATTTCGTCGAAGTAGTCGGCGAGATCCATCCCAAGCCCAGAGGCAAAGATCGGGAATTCGGCGAGTTTACCGAACTTGCGGGCGTCGTGGATGATCGTGAGGACCTCCTGCATGCGCCCCAAGGCAAACACGGGAATCAGAAACGAGCCGCCGCGAGAAATGGTATCGTTGATGCTGGCCACGAGGCGGATCATCTCTTCAGAGCGACTTTTGCCGACCGGGCGTTCAGTGGTGCCTCGGGTGGTTTCAGTGATGACGGTGTCGAAGTGCCCGGCGGGAAAACGGGCACCTTTCAGCGTGCGTTGGTCGGTGAAGAGCACGTCGCCCGTGAAAAAGATAGCGCGATGCTTGTGGATGATTTCAACGGCGGCGGCGCCGGCGACGTGGCCCGCGGGATGAAGGATGATCTCGATCTCGTCCTTGGCGCCGCGAAACATCTTGGCCTGGTTGAAGTTCAGGCCGATCAAACGTTTACCGATGCGATCGATCTCTTCGTGGGTGAAAAGAGGGTAGTCCGGGATGTTGGCCTCCTCGCGCTGGCGCATCATGACGTTGGCGGAGTTGTGGAGCATCCGCTCGATGAGCATCCGGCTGGAGGTCGTCATCAGCACGGGGGTATTCGGATGGTCACGCATCAGGACCGGCAAGCTTCCGATGTGGTCCAAGTGGCAGTGGGTGATGATGATGAGATCGAGCGGCTTGTTGCGAGCGAGCGAAAGATCGGGAGTAGCGGCGCGGCCGACTTCCTTGGGATTGAGGCCGCAATCAATCACGATGCGGAGGTCGCCGAGCTCGATGAGCATCGAATTGGAACCGATGCCGCCCTTGCGATTAAGGTCTGTTAACTTCATAAAAGGTCTATCGAATAGGAGAACGCCCGGGAGAACGAGAACGAATTTTGACCGGCTCGCAAAAGTCCCGGGTCGTACAGCCGTTCGGAGCGATCACGCGGCAGGATCGGCCGGAGCTGGCGTGGCTAACTCGAACGACGGCAGCAGGACGTGAATCTTGCGCCCGAGTTCGTCGACGCCATGAAAACTCCCGATGGCGCGGGCCGAACCGCCGGTGACGTGATAGCTGTTGTAGGAAAATTGTTCGCCGGGGGCGAGGCGGGGCGTTTCGCCGACGATTTTCTCCCCTTCGACGACCAAGCGGGATCCATCGAGGTGCTCGATCACCCATTTTCGGCCGAGGAGCGTGAGCGTGTGTTCCGATCCGTTGTGAATCGTAACGAAGTAGACGAAAGCGTGCGGTTTATCGGTGGGCAAACTCGCACCGCCATGGTGGTAGACGAGTTTATCGAGGCGGGCGGTAAGGCCGGAAGGAGTTAAAGAGCAGCAGGACACTTTCTGAACACAACGAGGTAATGGCGCGCTCGCAAGTGTGGTTGGCGGTGCGGCACGGAACGGGTCGCTTCGGGCTTGCGGCGTGGAACCGGGGTGCGCAGAAACGCGGTTCCATGGGAAAATTGGCCCTGCTCTCGGTCAGCGACAAACACGGACTCGTCGAATTCGCTACGGCGCTGGTGCGGGTGCACGGCTATACGTTGCTCTCCACGGGCGGCACGGCGAAGCTGCTCGCGACGGCGGGACTGCCGGTGACCGAGGTCGAAAAGCACACCGGATTTCCGGAAATTATGGAAGGCCGAGTGAAGACGTTGCACCCGAAAATCCACGGCGGATTGCTTTGTCGGCGCGACAAATCGGAGCATCTCGCGCAGGCGGTGGAGAACGGAATCGAGCTGATCGATTTGGTGGTGGTGAATCTTTATCCCTTCGAAGCGACCGTGGCGAAGCCGCACGTGAAGTTCGACGAGGCGATCGAAAACATCGATATCGGCGGACCCTCGATGCTGCGGAGTGCCGCGAAGAATCACGCGAGTGTTTCAGTCGTATGCGATCCGGCGGACTATGCAGGTGTGCTCGTGGCGCTGGCGGCGGGGGAGGGGAGCGCGGTGCTCAGTGATCTGCGCCGGAAGCTCGCGTTGAAGGTGTTTCAACGGACCGCGAGCTACGATGCGGCCATCGCTCGGTATCTTGAGTCGCAGGCGATGGAGCCGGACATGGAAGCGTTGAGCGGTCTGCCGGTGACGCTGTCCCTCTCGTGGAAGAAGGCGCAGAGCCTTCGCTATGGCGAGAACCCGCACCAACGGGCGGCGCTCTACGGCACGTTTAACGACCACTATGAGCAACTGCAGGGTAAGGAACTGAGTTATAACAACATTTTGGACATCACGGCCGCGACCTACCTGATCGGGGAATTTGAGCGGCCGACGGTAGCGATTCTTAAACACATGAACCCGTGCGGCGTCGCGAGCGCGGACACTCTGAGCGAAGCTTGGGCGAAAGCCTACGCGACGGACCGGCAGGCTCCATTCGGCGGGATCATTATCGTAAATAACACGCTCGACGTTGAACTCGCCAAGCAGATCGCAGAGATCTTCACCGAGGTGATCATCGCGCCGCGATTCAGCCCGGAAGCGCGCGAGATTTTCTCGAAGAAGAAAAACCTGCGACTCATGATCGCGCAGGAAGGAATGGGGCCGGATGCGTTGCAGGAAATCCGCTCGGTGATCGGCGGCGTGCTGGTGCAGGACCGGGATCGCACGCTCGGCAATGTGCGCGAGTTTAAGGTCGTGACGAAGCGCCAACCGACCTCTGAGGAATGGGCGGCGATGATGTTTGGCTGGAAAGTGGGGAAGCACGTGAAGTCGAACTCGATCGTTTATTGTCGGGGTGAGCAGACCCTCGGCGTCGGCGCGGGGCAGATGGCGCGGGTGGACAGCTCGCGGATCGCGGTTTGGAAAGCGGGCGAGGCGAAGCTTGATTTGCGCGGATCGGTGGTCGCGAGCGAAGCATTGTTTCCGTTTGCGGACGGATTGATCGCGGCGGCTGAGGCCGGGGCGACCTGTGCCATCCAGCCCGGTGGATCGGTGCGGGACGCGGATGTGATCGCAGCGGCGGACGATCGCGGCATGGCGATGGTGTTCACGGGCTCCAGACACTTTAGGCACTGAGCGAGCCGATCGCGTACGACGGGCTGAAAGAAAGCCGTTTTGCGATTGGCGGACGGGCAAATTTTGCGCAACGGTGGGCGGATGTTCGATCCTGTTGAAAAGCTGAAAGAATTTATTCGTCATCCGTCGGTTTCGGCCGACTCCAAGTTCGGCGAAGGAATGCGCGGCGCGCAAAAATTCGTGGCCGATCTGCTGGGCTCGATGGGCTTCGACGTCGAGGTGGTGCCGACGGAGCTTCATCCGATCATATTGGCTAGCCGCGGGAGTGATCCGAGTTGGCCGCACGTGGTGATTTACGGGCACTACGACGTGCAACCAGCCGATCCGCTGAATCTGTGGACGACGCCGGCGTTTGAGCCGAGTATTCGCGGCAATCGGATTTATGGGCGTGGGGCGGCGGACAACAAGGGGCCCTTAATCACAAATATTGCGGCGGTCGCGCGCCTGTTGGAGGCCAATCCGAATTTGCCGTTGCGCATCACGTTCCTCATCGAGGGCGAAGAAGAGATGGGCAGTCCGAGTTTTCCGAAGTTTTTGGAACGCTACAAAGATCGCTTGAAGGCGGCGGATTTTGTCTACCTCTCCGACACGGCTTTACCCAATGAGCAACAGGTTGTGCTGACCTGCGGGCTGCGCGGTCTGACGTTGTTCGATGTGCACATCACCGGCGCAAAAGGGGATCTGCACTCCGGATTGCATGGCGGCGTGTTGCGGAACCCGATTCAGGCGCTCGCCGAGATCATCGCGACTCTGCACACGCCCGAGGGAAAAGTGAATGTCCCCGGCTTCTACAACGATGTGCTCGACGTGCAGCCTTGGGAGCGCGACGAACTCAAGAAACTCGGCGGGGATGAAAAGGCCTACGCCGATTTTTTGGGCATTGATACTTTTTACACGACACCGGGGTTCTCGCCGTTCGAATCTTCGCGGTTCCAGCCGACGCTGGAGTTCAACGGAATCGGCGGCGGATACCAAGGGGAAGGCACCAAAACGGTGATTCCGAGCAAGGCCTTTGCGAAGATCAGCTGCCGGCTCGTGCCCAATCAGCAGCCGGAAAAAATCAAGAAATTGGTGATGGATGCGATCCGTGCACGGACGCCAAAAGGCGTGAAGTTGGAGTTTGTCGATCAGCATAAAGGCGAGGCTTATGTCGTGGTGCCGCCGGGTCGTTCGAATACGCCGAAGGATCAGTCGCCCGTCTTGGCGCGGGCCTTTTTGGCCGCGGATACGGCGATTACGGAGATTTGGGGCCGGCCGCCGATTTACCTGCGCGAAGGCGGTAGCGTGCCGATCATCGCAGACATCAAGCGGGTGACCGGTTTGGACTCGGTGATGTTTGGTCTCTTCCTCCCCGAGGACAATCTGCACGCGCCCGATGAGAGCTTCAACTTGGATGTAATGAAGAAGGGGATCGCGACGACCGAACGAATGTTGGGAGCTTTGGCGGCGGGAAAGTAGTCCGCGAGGCGCTCAACGTTTCTGAATTTCGCGGGCCCATCAGCACCCGGGCATAAAAAAACCCCGGCAACTGCTGGGGTTTTTATGGGCCGAATCGCCCGAGATTATTTCTGTTTGATGATGACCAGCTCTACGCGGCGTTCCTTTTTCATGTCTTCGTCGGTGCCGCCTTTTTTCGCTTCCTCGCTGCCCTTCGAGAGGGTCTCGAGTTTATCGGCGGAGACTTGGATGGTCCCGAGGTATTTTTTGGCCCCATTGGCGCGGCGATCACCGAGACCGAGATTGTATTCCGAGGTCCCGCGCCAGTCGGCGTGACCCTCGAGGAGGAGGCGTTGGCCGGGATTCTTTTCGAGGTAGTTCTTGGCGGCTTGGAGTTTTGCCCGCTCCTCAGGTCTTGAGATATCGGAGCGATCAAATTCGAAATAAACTGCGCCGAGCAGGCCGCGGATGGTAACGCCGTCGTCGATCACGCCATCGGCCAGACGTGACTGCAGGCCGGTGTTGAGGTCTGCGGTCGTCGCGATGTCGGAGGGATTAATACTGCCGCCCGTGTTGGGGCCAAGGACTGTGGTGCTTGGGTCTGGCCTGAAGGGCTTCTTGGCGCACCCGCCCAAAAGGACGGCGGCGCTGAGGGCGAGGAAGAGGAACGGCTTCGAAACAAGTTTCATGGTCGAGTTGAGATAAGAGGTTAAGTGGAAGCTAATGGGCCAATAGAATCGTGCAGCAAGAAATTTAGACGGGTTTCTTTTGCTCGCTGAATCCTACCTCGAGGGCGTCGCGCGTAACGCTCGCGACGTCGTGGAGGTTGAGCTTCCGCATCAGGTTGCTGCGGTGGTTGCCCACGGTCTTGGCGATGATCCCAAGTTTCGTTGCGATTTCCCGGGTGCGGTGGCTTTCGGCGACGGACTGAAGGATCTCACGTTCACGGTGAGTGAGGAAAGCGGGCGCATGGTTCACTGGAACAGTCGGATTGGCGACGACGTTGCGCACGAGCGCCGCGACTGCGGTCTGATCTTCAACAATGGCAAGGCGCTTCATTTGAATGGCTTCAGTCCGTCCGCACCGAACCTCGGCGCTTTCCAGGTGGTGGGCTGGCCGGGATTCGAACCCGGAACCAACAACTTAAAAGGATGCTGCTCTACCATTGAGCTACCAGCCCAAGACCTATGGAACTGCGGAAAATGGGTTTCGCCGGACGCGCTTGGCAAGGAATTTCTCCTCTGATTTACCGGAGCTGTTGACCGGACCCGAATGAGCGGGTATCGCACTGAAACTCCACCGAAAATCTTGGGAACAATCGAGAAATATACCCATCAGAGAGAGGCAGAACGTATGTCCTCAAAAGCCCAAGAAGTAGCCTTAGATCACGCCCTGGTGCTTCGCTTCAAAAACGGTGACCAAGCGGCGTTCGACGAAATGGTTTCCCGCTACTGGGATCGGATTTATTCCATGGTGCACCAGTTGCTGCGCAATCAGCAGGACGCCGAAGAAGTCACCCAAGACGCATTCATTCGGGCGCATCGCGGGCTGGTGAATTTCCGCGGCGATTCGGCGTTCTCAACTTGGCTTTACCAGATTGCGACGAATTTGGCCCGGAACCGTTACTGGTATTGGTGGCGGCGGAAACGCGATAAATCCGTGTCGTTTGACGCTCCGGTTAGCTACGATAACGACACGACCTTGGCCGAAATCATCCCAGCCGAAGTTGAGTCGCCGGATGACATCACGGTAACGTCGGAGTTTGTGGCCCGGATTGGCAAAGGTATGGAGCGTCTCAGTGCCAAACACCGGGAAATTCTAACGATGAGAAATATTCAAAATCTCAGTTACGAAGAGATCGCGGCGATCTTACATATTTCCGTGGGGACAGTGAAAAGCCGCATCGCCCGGGCTCGCGAGAGCCTTCGGTCCAAACTCGGGGAAGATTTCAAATGAAAGATTCGGAATTCATCGAACTGCTCAACCTCTACCTCGACCACGAAATCAGCGCGGTTGACGCCAAGCGGCTCGAGGTGGAGGTGCAGAGCAGTCCAAGCCGCTATCGGGTCTACCGCGAGTATTGCCAGATGCAAAAGGCCTGTGTGATTTGGGCGGAAAAAGCGGCTGTAGATCTGCCCGTTGATGCAAAAATTATTACTTTCCCGTCGCCGAAAACATCGTGGGGATTTGGGGCTTATGCTGCTGGAATCTGCGCGGTAGCAGCCTGTGTTGCGTTGGTATTTGTGGTCCAAGGAGGCAGGGGCCCAGCCTCGACCGCGCTCAAACCGAGCGCCTCGACTTTGATCGCCAGTGTTGAGATTCTGGCACCGATGGGGAGCGACGACGAGGCGCGAAGTTTGGTCCCGTCCCTGCTATCATTAAGCCCGCGTGCGCCTGAGTTTCAGCCGGTGATCGTTATCCGCAACTTGGCGCTCACCCGCCAGCAACGTGAGGTAGGCGCGCTCGAGACCACCGACGCCCGATTTGAATGGATGAACCGGGTGCAACCGGTGGCGCTTAATCGTGCGGCCGCAGCCGATTTGGTGTTTGAAACCCAAACCGCGCGGCAACCGGACCAACATTCGTTTCGTGGCCGTCGTTTGATCGATGCCCAAGTCGAACAGGCAGCGTTTCAATTCCAGCGCTGAGTCGGAGGCGGCAGGTCCGCCGCCGTTAACACCTCGGCGAAGGCATCGCTACGCGAGGGCTTTTTTAATGAGCGCCTCCGTGTTGGCTTTGGCCCCAAGGGTGAGTGCGGCTTGGCGCACGGCGGCGTCGGCGTCTGCGGCTTTGTAGCCTAAGGCCAACAACGCGGCGATCGCATCACGTTGGGCGCTTGCTACCGGTTGGAAGCTGGCGGAATCCGCGTTGCTGGAAGCGGTTTGTCCAAGCGGGCCGGAGCCGACCTTCGATTTAAGCTCCACGACCAAGCGTTCGGCGGTTTTTTTCCCGATCCCGGGGCACTTCGAAAGCATGCCGATATCGCCGCTCCGGATCGCGCTCTCGAGCAGTTCGACGGAAAGCCGGCTCATGATGGTGAGCGCGCTCTTGGGGCCGATGCCCGTCACGTGCTCGATCATGAGGCGAAAAAAGTCGCGGTCGGTGGTTGTGGCGAACCCGTAGAGCGTTTGGGCGTCTTCGCGGTAGATAACGTGGGTGTGGAGTTTGACGACGGTGCCGGCCGTCGGCAGGCGCTCTGCGGTGGTGACCGGTATGTTCACTTCATAACCAAACCCGTTAAGCTCGACGATCGCGTGCAAGGGCGTAGTCGACGTGAGCAGGCCTTGGATGGAGGTGATCATCTTGATTGGCGCGAGCGGCGGCTGTTGCGTGGAAGCCTACTTAAGGCCGAGCACATCCTGCATGTCGTAAACCCCGGCGGGTTGATCCACGATCCATTGGGCGGCTCGCAGCGCACCCCGGGCGAAGATACCTCGATCGCTGGCTTTGTGGGTCAGTTCAATTCGTTCGCCCAAGGCTGCGAACATGACGGTATGATCCCCCACAACATCGCCGCCTCGCAGGGCGTGGATCCCGACCTCGCCTGCTTTCCTCTCGCCGGTGATTCCCTCGCGGCCGTGTCGTAAAGCGGATGCATCGAGTTTTCTTTCCTCCAAGATGATTTCGAGCAGTCGTGCGGCCGTGCCGCTGGGGGCATCTTTTTTGAAGCGATGGTGCATCTCAACTACCTCGGCGTCGTAATCGGATCCAAGAACGACGGACGCCCGACGGGTCAGGGCAAACAGGAGGTTCACTCCGACGGAGAAATTTCCCGCCCAGACGCACGGCACCTTTCCGGCGATTTTCATTAAGTCGGCTTTCTCATCAGCGGAGTGGCCGGTGGTGCCAATGACGATGGGCTTGCGGTGGGCGACCGCCTGATCGAGCAGAGCAGGAGTTGCCCGGTGCGAGCTGAAGTCGATGATAACGTCGGTTGTGGGCAGGTGGTGCGCGACGTCGTCACCCGCGTCGAGCGCGGCGCCGATGGAAAGACCGAGTTCGCCGGCGGCCCGAGCGATGGCTTCGCCCATGCGACCTTTGGCACCATTTAGCAGAATTGAAAGGGGCATGGCTTTGAAGTGTTTAGCGGTCCAAGCCGGCCAAAACTGGGGTCAAGGCCTGAGCGCTCGTCGCGCTGATTTCGGTCAACGGCAGTCTCACTTCGGCGGAGGTAATGATCCCCGCGCGGACAAGCCCGAACTTGATTGGGCTCGGATTCGATTCGATGAAGATGGCCTTGAACATCGGGTAAAGACGTTGATGGGCCTTTCGGGCGCGGGTGAAGTCACCGGCCAAAGCGAGCTTCACCATTTGGCTGATCTCGCGAACGTAGAGATTTGAACCAACGCTGATCACGCCCTCGGCGCCCACGGCCATAAAGGGCAGCGTGAGCGAGTCGTCGCCGCTTAGGACGGTGATATCCGCGCCGAGCGCCTGCTTGAGCTGATCGACGCGGTCGACGCTGCCACCGGCTTCCTTGATCCAGCGCACGTGCTTGTATTTTTTTCGCAGCCGTTCGACGACGGGAATTCCGATTTCGATGCCGCAGCGTCCGGGGATGGAATAAAGGATGATCGGCCGATCGGTGGAGTCGGCGACGGCGCAAAAATGACGAAAGAGACCCTCTGGGCCGGGTTTGTTATAATAAGGCGCAACCACCAGCATCGCATCGGCGCCGGCCTCGTGGGAAAGACGCGTGAGTTCCACCGCCTCATGGGTGGAGTTTGAGCCTGTGCCGGCAATGACCGGGACCCGGCCGCGGGCGGCCTCAACGGTGGCGCGGATGATCGCAATATGCTCCTCGTGCGTAACCGTCGGTGATTCTCCGGTTGTGCCGACCGGAACCAGACCATCGATCCCGCCGCGAATCTGGTACTCGACCAGTTTTTTGAGATCCGCGAAGGAGACCTGGCCCTTGGTGAAAGGCGTGACAAGCGCGGTGATCGTGCCGGTGAGCAAGCGTGGTTTCATGGAGGAAAAGTGGGTCGGGAGCAAAACTGCCTTGGTGGAGACAGCAGGACGATTTAGGGATTGCGAACGCTTTTTTGACCAGGCCCGAGATCACGCGGCACCCTAAAATTTTCAGTGATCGGCTTCGACTCGCCGTTGAAAGCGGCGCGAGCGCTATCGTCATGAAGTCGAATAAACCCGCCTCTGTCCGGCTTTCGGGCCGGCTAAAGTCCGTAGATAGGAACCCATTCAGCTGTCCCGAGACTAGGCGTTCGGCGATAAGCGCGTGCCCAAGGTCTTCCGGAAAAATGAGCTGAAAGCGGCGTGGGCGTTTCGCCTGCGCTCTGACCTGAGGTTCGTGAGCTAATGCCGCGGGTGGTGGAGCCGGTCCGGCGTTTTGGCCAAGAAGCGCGGGATTCGATGCCGGCGGGAAAATCATCACCCCGTGAATTTTAAAAGTCAGACGAGGAAGTTGAGGATAATAAATACTTCAAACAGGTGAAGCGTTTTTAGGGCTTGGTTTTGCGGGTGGCGGGCGTTTGTCTTGTCGGTTTCCACCATGGGATTGGCATTATTATTCGCAGGACAGGGTGCCCAAAAACCGGGCATGGGTAAGTCGCTTTTTGAGGCGTCGCCGGCGGCCCGCGCTCTTTACGAACGAGCTAATTCGGTGCTGGGCTGGGACCTCGCCAAAGTCAGCTTTGACGGCCCGGATACCGAGCTCACGCAGACTAAAATCTGTCAGCCGGCACTTTTTGTGCACGGCTTGGCGTTGTGGGCGGCTCGATGCGAGCAGGGCAAGCGGCCGACGGTCGATTTTGCGTTGGGCCTCAGTCTGGGGGAAGTCACGGCCTACGCAGCGGCGGGGGTTTTTGATTTTGATACGGGGCTGAAAATCGTGGCTGAACGGGGCCGCCTCATGCAGGTCGCGTGTGAGCAGACGGAAGGTGCGATGGCTGCGATTATCGGTGAGGAACGCGCCAAGGTGGCCGAGTTGTGCCGTGATTTTGATATCGAAGCGGCGAACTTTAATGCCCCCGGGCAGATTATTGTCTCGGGCGAGAAAGCGAAAGTAGCCGCCGCGGTCGCTGGGGCCAAGGACCGGGGAATGAAGAAGGTCATCCCGCTCAACGTGGCCGGCGCCTATCATTCTCGCATGATGGAACCCGCGCGCGAGGCGTTCGCCAGCTTCCTGGAATCGGTGCCGTTCTTGGCTCCGAGGTTTACCGTGTTTTCCAATACGACCGGCCAAGCGTTGTCCGACCCGTTCGCGATTAAGGCCGCTTTGGTGAAGCAGGTCGTATCGTCGGTCCTCTGGGAAGATTGCATGCGAAGCGCGGCGGCAGCCGGGGCGACGGAGTTCTGGGAACTCGGGCCCGGCGGAGTGTTGGCGGGTCTGGCGCGGCGCACCGAAAAGACCTGGCCGGTGAAGAGTTTTTCCGAGTTTTCCGATTTCACGAATGTCTGAGCCGATGTCTGCCACCAACACCCGCAATTTTTGTATTATCGCCCACGTCGACCACGGCAAAACCACGCTATCGGACCGACTGCTCGAACACACCAACACGGTCGCCATGCGCTCGATGACGGCGCAGCACCTCGACTCGATGGACCTCGAGCGCGAGCGCGGCATCACGATCAAGTCGCATCCGGTCACGATGACCTACCGGGCGAAAGATGGAAAAGACTACAAGTTGAACCTCATGGACACGCCGGGGCACGTGGACTTTTCCTACGAAGTTTCCCGCAGCCTCGCCGCGTGCGAGGGAGCCGTGCTGCTGATTGACGCTGGGCAAGGGGTCGAAGCGCAAACCGTGGCCAACGCCCACTTGGCGTTCGGGCAGGAACTCAAGGTCATCCCCGTCATCAACAAGATCGATTTGCCCAGTGCGAACCTCGAGCTTTGCACCCGGCAGCTTGAAGATATTCTCACGATCCCGGCCGAAGAAGCGATTCTCGCCAGCGGAAAGTCCGGTATCGGCATCGTCGATATTCTTGAGGCGGTCGTCGCCCGGGTGCCTTCGCCGCGGTGGGCCGACTACCCGCAGACCCGGATTTTGGTCTTCGATTCCCTTTACGATGCTTATCGCGGGTGCATCGCCTACGTGCGGGTGTTCTCCGGCTCGATCAAGGCCCACGACATGATGATGCTGATGAGCACCGGTCAAAAGGCTGAGGTGAAGGAAGTGGGGATCTTCACGCCGAAAATGGAGAAGTGCGCCGTGCTGAACGCCGGGGACGTCGGCTACATTGTTTCCAGCATCAAGACTCCGGCCGATGTGAAAACGGGTGACACCATTACGCTCGCCGCCCGCCCTGCGACCGACATGTTGCCCGGCTACAAGGAGGTTCGGCCGATGGTTTTTTGCGGGCTGTATCCGCTTGAGAGCGACGACTACGAGAAGCTCAAAGCCGGGTTGGCGCGCCTCCAGCTCAACGACGCGGCGTTTGTCTATTCGTCGGAGAGTTCGCTCGCGCTCGGCTTCGGTTTCCGTTGCGGCTTCCTCGGGCTTTTGCACATGGAGATCATCCAGGAGCGCGTGCGGCGGGAGCATGACGTCGAAATCATCTCTACCTACCCGAGCGTGATCTATCACATCGTGAAGCAAGGCGGTGAAGAGATCGATGTGGATAACCCGGTGAACATGCCCGATCCCGGCACGATTCTGGAAATCCGCGAACCAACGATCAAAGCGTCGATCATTATTCCGAACGATTCCATGGGCGACATGCTCTCGCTTATCATGGAAAAGCGCGGGGTATGCGAACACACCGACACGCTCGACATGAATCGCGTGATGCTTCGCTGCATTCTCCCGCTCAACGAAATCCTCGTCGATTTCAACGACCGCCTGAAGAGTATCACCCACGGCTACGGTTCGATGGATTACGAACTCGCAGAGTACATACCGTCAGATCTGGTGAAGATGGACATCATGATCAACGGTGACCCGGTCGACGCGTTTGCCTGCATCGTGCATCGGATGAAGGCCGAAAGCAAAGGGCGCCACCTCTGCGAAAAGCTCGCCGAGATCATTCCGCCGCAGATGTTCAAGGTCGCGATCCAAGCCGCGATCGGCGGCAAAATTATCGCCCGCGACAACGTGCGCGAGATGCGCAAGGACGTGACGGCAAAGTGCTATGGCGGCGACATCAGCCGCAAGCGCAAGCTGCTCGACAAGCAGAAAGAGGGTAAGAAAAAGATGAAGCAGATCGGTAAGGTCTCGATCCCACCCGACGCTTTTATCAAAGTTCTGCAAAACGGTTAAATCGCTCCCGGCCATGTTCGGATTCTTTAAATCGCAAGATAAGAAAATGCGTGAGAACGCCACCAACTGGCTCGAGCTCGCGGAGAAGGTCTACGATTATCGCCGCGATGTGATTCCGCCCGCGGACTTGGCCAAGCTTGTCCAGCAGATCAGCGCTTTGAAGGACGGCATCAAGCAGCGCTGGGAATCAGCCAAGCTGAAGCTGCAAATCGAGCAGGCGGAAGCGGTGCTGCGCCAAACCGGCGGCGCGATCTATCCCCGGGGGACGATCGGCGAAAATGTGGAGTTCTTTGTGGTCGCCGCCATCGTGATCCTCGGCATCCGCACTTATCTCGCGCAGCCGTTTAAGATTCCGACTAATTCAATGTGGCCGACGTATTACGGCATGACCGGCGAGAATCTCGCCTCGGCGGAGGCCACCCCGGGCGCAGTGGAGAGGGTTTTCCGGCTGGCGGCGTTCGGCGCCCAGCGCAAATCGGTCGATGCGCCCAAAGCGGGTGAGGTCTCGGCGGCGTTTTTTAGCAGCGGCCAGATGGCGTACACCGTGCAGCCGGACCGCACTTGGCTGGTAATTCCCACCGAAGTGAAGGAGTATACGTTTTACGTCGATGGGACGCCGGCGACCGTCCGCGTGCCGCTGGATTTCGGCGATTTCGACCGCATGGTGATCGAAACTTACTTTGGAGATTCGAAGGCGTTTGCGGCGCACTGGAAGCTCCGGGCGCAGGCGGGCCAGATGGAGGAATCAATGCTGAGGTTGAACGCGAAGGCTGGCGGCTTTGTTCCGGTGCGCACGTTGTCGCTCGGCCGCACGGTGAAGGCCGGCGATTCGTTGCTCCGGTTCGATTTGCTCACGGGCGATCAGCTCTTTGTGGACCGCATGAGTTATCACTTTGTGCGGCCGACTCCGGGGCAGGGCTTTGTTTTCCGCACCGGCAACATCGCCGGGATCGGGCAGGACCAGTATTACATTAAGCGGCTCATTGGTACCCCCGGGGATACGCTTGAAATCCGCGAGCCCGGAATTTTCCGCAACGGCAAGCCGATCACGGGTTCGGAGGCTTTTGACGCCAACGCCAAGCGGACCGGACTTTATCGAGGCTATTTAAACGGCAATCCGGCGTCGGGCTCGAGCTACCTCAAAGCGGGCGAAACGCTCACGATCCCTCCCGACGGATTTTTTGCGATGGGTGACAATTCGGGTAACAGCCAAGATAGCCGTTATTGGGGCTTTGTGCCGCTCAAAGACGCGATCGGCCGGCCTTTGGTAATCTATTACCCGTTTACGAAGCGCTGGGGCCCGGCTCGCTGATTCCGGCGGACGGGGTCCAGTTTAGCGTGACCGCGCCGCCATCGATGCGACGAGCGCAGTGAGAAACTCAGGGTCGCCGGGCAGCGAGCGGAGTGCGGCTTGAGCCGCGTCGGCGTGCTCGCGCGCGATGCGGCGCGAAGCGGCGATACCGTGGAGTTTGACGAATGTGGTCTTGTTGGCCTTGGCGTCTTTGCCGGCGGTTTTGCCGAGCGTAGCGGTGTCCGCGGTGGCATCCAGCACATCGTCGATAATCTGGAAGGTGAGACCAAGGTGGTGGCCGACGGACCGCAGGATTTCTACCTGAGTCGGGGAGGCCTCGGCGCAAAGTCCGCCCATCACCAAGGCGACCTCGATCATGGCAGCCGTTTTGTTGAGATGGATGAACTCAAGGTCGGCAGCGGTGGTGTCGGGGCGCTTTTCGGCGAGCAGGTCTTCCATTTGGCCACCGATCAGGCGACGGCTGCCGGCCGCATTGGCCAGTTCGCCCATCAACGCATGGGCCAGGCTGGGGCGGTCGGCGTAGTGCCGGGCGAGAATCACAAATGCCTCCGTGAGCAACGCATCGCCGGCGAGGAGGGCGGTGGCCTCGTCGAATTGGCGATGGGCGGTGGGCCGCCCGCGACGGAGGTCGTCGTTGTCCATGCACGGGAGGTCGTCGTGAATGAGCGAGTAGGTATGAATGCACTCGATTGCCACGGCGGCCGGCACGGCGGCATCCCCGGTCAATCCCAGTTGCTCGGCCGTGGCTAAAGTGAGGACCGGACGCAGAAGTTTGCCGCCGCTGATGAGGCTGTAGCGCATCGCAGTGTGGAGGCGGGCCGGGCGGGCATAGGCTGGCGGCAAGCAGCGGTCGAGGCCGTTCTCCGTTTGGGCGACGTGGCGTTGCAGGGTGGCGGCGAAATCCATGGGAATCCGAGTAGCAACGGCTTCACCGGCGGTCTCAAACCTTTTCCCGAAACGGCACGGAGTCCGCGCGAAACAAACTCGCCAACCCGCCTGAGCTGCCCCTCACTCGGTCCGATCTAGCTATGCCCACCTACGAGTATGCCTGTCAGAAATGCGGTCACGAGTTTGAGCAGTTCCAGTCGATGCGCGACGAACCGCTGAAAAAGTGTCCGAAATGCAAAAAACAAAGCCTCAAACGTTTGGTCGGTAGCGGCGCTGGACTCATCTTCAAGGGCACGGGTTTCTATATCACCGACTACAAAAAAAAGAGCGGCACGCCTGATGCCGCGCCCAGCAAGCCGGCGGCACCGGCGGCACCGGCGGCACCGGCGGCACCAGCGACACCGGCGACCAAGTCCTGATTTTAAATGGTTATGGGCGCAGAATTCAAACGCGGTGAATCTGATCGCAGCTGGACCGAGGTTACGATCGGAGCGGCGTTAAGCGTCGTTATCGGTGCGACGCTGGGTATCACGTTCTTGGTCTTCAAGCCCGTCACGATTTTCAAGGACGGCGAGTCGAGCACCGTGACCGCAAAGGCGGGCGCGCTCAGACCGGCTGAGGAAAGGTCGAAGTCCGGTAGCTCCACGGCCATCGCGGCCGATTGGAAAACAAGACCCGGCGACGTTGTGTATTTTGAAGGTTCGATGGACGCGTCGAAGGCGAAACTCGCCGGGGCGAAGCGGAAGATGTTTGCCGCCGGCGGCTCGGTGTTGGTGGACGAGAATGAGCTAAATGCGTTGGTCGGCATTCCGGTCCCCGCGCCCGGACCGGCCGTACCTGCCCCGGGCGCCGAGAACCCGCCCGCGGCGATCGCTCCGCCGCCGCCCGCGCCTGCGGCCGAAGCCGCCGCCGCCGCTCCAGGCACCGGGGGTTTCGGCGTCATGCGGGAGGCGCCCAATTTTCGGATAAAGGAGGGTGAGCTTCAGATCGGCCTGCCCCTTAAGTTCGCGGCGTTTGGTTATGACACGACAGTGGTCGTGCAGGCCCGGGGACAATTCGTGAAGCGTGGAGTGCAATTCGGGTTTGAACCTTCGAGGCTGTTGGTTGGCTCTTGCCCGCTGGATTCATTGCCCAGCTTGCGAAGCTGGGTAGGGCGAAAGATTCTGAATGCGGTGCCGGTGCCGCAGGATATTCAGAAGGCTTGGGGTGAATTAATTGAGGTGGCTGTGGTCGGCTCGGCCCTGATGCTGACGATGCCGTGAGAACGCCGCTCGCGATCGCGGGCTGGATCTGGGCGGGCAGGCTCCTCCTGTCTGCAGGTGAGTTGTCGGCCGCCGTGCCCGTTTTGAGCAGCTCGGGGCCGGGGCGGTTTGAGATCGCCAGTCTCGAAGCTGGTGCAGCGACCCGGGTGCGGATGGAAGCAGAGAACGCGTGGCGGATTTTGGCTGAACCCCTGGGTCTGCCGGCGGGCTTTTCGACCCCGATTTTCGTGCGGGTGGTGCCGGCGGCGGACTGGACCGAGACGGTGCCGTTTCGGGTGTTTGCCGAGGCCGGAGGGGTGGTTTCACTGCGCTTACGCTGGAGCGAATTGACCCCGAGATATTTTTTGAGAAGGGCGCTGGTGCAAGCGCTGCTCATGCGCTTGGCGGTGGCCGAGTACGGGGTGGGGCCGAATCTGACTGCTCCACTTTGGCTGGAGCATGCGGCCGTGGGGTGGTGGCTGACTCGGGCCGAACCTGCGAGGTTGGATGCGCTCCAAGCCGAATCGCTCGAGCTGGCCCCACCCAGACTGGCCGACGTGCTCGGGTGGACCCGCAGTGATGTCGAACCGCGGTCATTGGCCGTCGGGGCCGTGTGGTTGCTCACGTGGTTGCAACAGGAGAGTGGGGCAGGGCGGGAGTGGCCGGAACTGCGGCGCAGGTTGCTGCGCGGCGACGAACCGTTGGCGGCGTTGGTGCGGTGTTTTCCCGGCCGTTTTGACGATGCGGCGGAGAAGGAGCTGTGGTGGCAGACGGGATGGCATGCGGTTCGGCGGGTGAGAACCTTGCCGATGATGGGTAGCTCCGAATCCAGACTGTTTTTGACTGATCTGGCCCGCGTGGTCGTGGCCGTTGGGGGCGACGATGGGGTGGTGCCCCTGCGATTCGCCCTGCGGCAACACCGGGAGCCGGCGGTCGCGGCCCTGTTGGCCGTGAAGGCGTTGGAATTGGAGCGCGTCCTGCCGGCCCTGCATCTATTCTACCGCAATGCCGGCGTCTCTCTCGCCGAGTGCTTGTCCCCGGGGAAGGAACCGGCGAGCGACGGGGACGAGCGGGCAGCGGCCTATGAACGTGATTGGGCGTTGGGGTTTAATTTGGAGAATCGCAGCCGGGAGATCCTGGATGCCGCGGAACGCGCGCGGCAGGTGCGTTCTGCGCCGCCGGAGTGATTGCATTTGCCCCCGTAGATTACGGTAGCGGAAATTGAACCCGTGTCGAAAAACCTGAAGAACATCGGCGTCGTGTCTGCGCTGACCATGGTGTCGCGCGTGCTCGGCCTCGGGCGCGATATGCTCGTGACGGCGATCTTCGGCACCTCGGCGCTCGCCTCGATTTTCTATACGGCGTTTACGTTGCCGAATCTTTTTCGGCGATTGCTGGGCGAGGGCGCGCTCACGGCCGCGCTGGTACCGACCTTGCAGGAGGAGTTGAAGGCGAAGGCGCGCACTGGGGCTTTCGAGTTGGTGAACCAAGTGTCGAGTTGGCTCTTGGTGGTGACGGGCGGAATCGTCGCGGTGGCGATGTTCACTTTGGCGTGGGCGGATGAACTGACGGCGCGTGCGCGTGGTTGGGGTTTGGCGGCGGATACCGCGTGGCGTTTGGCGGAGTCGGCGGATTTTGCGATCTTCCTGTTTCCCTATCTGGTGTTCGTGTGTTTGGCGGCGGCGTTCAGTGCGGCGTTGCAGACGTTGCAGCGCTTCGTCGAGCCGGCGCTTTCGCCGATTTGGTTGAATCTGGCGATGATCGGCTTGCTCGGCGGGGCTTATTGGGGCGGCTGGGCGGATCGAAACGAGGGGCTGATGCTCTGGTTGTGTTCAGGCGCATTGCTTGGGGGATTTTTGCAGATGGCGGTGCCGGCAGCGGCGTTGATGAGGGAAGGATGGCGGCCGCGTTTGGACTTTCAGCGGAGTGCCCCGCTCCGCCAAATTTTGGCGCTGATGGGGCCGACGGTGTTTGGATCGGCGATTTACCTCGTGAATATGGCGGTGGCGCGGCTCGTCGGATTGTCGTTGAACGACTCGGCGGTGGCGGTGCTCAACCTCGCGACGCGCCTCATGGAACTGCCGATCGGGGTGTTCGCGGTGGCGATTTCGACGGTCGTGTTTCCGCTGATCGCAAAATACGCGGCGGCCGGGGACGGGACGCGGCTCGCGGAAGCTTACCAGAAAGGGATGCGGCTGATTTTGGTCATTAACGTGCCGGCGGCCATCGGCCTGACAGTGCTGGCCGTGCCGATTGTTCGACTGTTGTTTGAGCGCGGGGCGTTTGGTGCTCGGGACACGGCGATGATGGTGCCGGTGCTCGCGGTATATGCGGTCGGGCTACCGTTTTTCGCGTTTGTGAATCTGATCTTGCGCGCATTTTACGCCCGTAAAGATACGGCGACGCCGGTGCGGGCGGCGTGGTTGAGCTTCGTCGTCAATCTCGGTCTGAGCCTCGCGCTCATGGAGTGGCTGGGCACGGTCGGGTTGGCCATCGCGGGCAACATCGCGGTCGTCGCGCAGGCAGCCTACCTGCAACGCCGTTTGGCGGCGGGCCACAAGGGGCTGCGCTTCAGTCATCTTTGGGGCGATTTAGGTAAAATCGCAGTGGCGGGGGCGGCGATGGGCGGATTGGTCGCCGGCGGTTGGTGGGCTTGGACGCGAATGGTGCCGTCGACTGCCTGGGGCGACGCGACGGGGCTGGTGGTCTTGATCGGCCTGGGCGCCGGGAGCTACGCGGGCATGTTGTGGGCGATGCGGATCAAAGGTCGCGAGGAGATCGCCGCGATGTGGGAGAAATTTCGGACCTAAAATCGCTGATCGATTCCGGCCTCTTGGCATGAAGTTTAAATTCGATTGGTTTCTGACTGGAATGGTTCTCGCCATGGTTTTGGCGTGGTTAGTGCCGGAGCCGGGTGCCGCGGGCGGAGTGCTGCAACCGGAACTGCTGACGAAACTCGGCATCGCGCTGATATTTTTTCTCCACGGAGTCGCGCTCTCGTTTCCGTCGCTGAAGGCCGGCGTGCTCAACTGGCGGTTGCATCTGCTGGTGCAGGCGAGCACGTTCCTGATGTTTCCGTTGCTGGGCTTTCTCGCGCTGCACCTTTTGGGCGACCGGGCGCCGGCGGGCCTGAGTTTGGGCTTTTTCTACCTGTGTGCGTTGCCCTCGACGGTCTCGTCGTCGGTGGCGTTTACGGCGGCGGCACGGGGTAACATCGCGGGCGCGGTGTTCAACGCGACGTTGTCGAGTTTGCTGGGCGTGGTGCTCACGCCGTTGTGGATCGGCCTCGTGTTGACGGCGGCGGGACAGGCGCTCGATTACGGTCCGGTGATTTTCGATCTGTTTCGCTGGCTTATTATGCCGCTGATCTTCGGACAATTGGCGCGACCGGTGATCGGGACGTGGGTGCAGCGGCACAAAGCGAAAATCGGCATCGCGGATCGGGCAACGATTCTCGTGCTCGTTTACACGTCGTTCTGCGATTCGTTTACGCAGGGAGTGTGGGCAAGCAACGCGCTGCTGATGTTGGTCGGCGTCGGCCTAGGCTCGGCCCTGATTTTGGCGGTGGCGCTCGGAGCCACGACGTGGAGTGCCCGGGCCATGGGCTTGAGCACCGAAGATCGCATCACGGCGATTTTCTGCGGCTCGAAGAAGACGTTGGCTTCGGGCGTGCCGATGGCGAAATTGATCTTCGGTGCGCATCCGGCGATCGGGCTGATTCTGCTGCCGATCATGGTGTATCACTCGCTCCAATTGCTCGTTTGCGGTGTCCTCGCCGAGCGTTGGTCGAAGCGACCGCCCGAACCGTCGAACCGGGTCGATTGACTATTTGGTGTAGGCGATCCCATTCCTGATTTCTCTATGCAACCCATCTCCCCGGCTACGCTCCTCGACGCGCTCAACTGGCGCTATGCCACCAAAAAGTTTGATCCGACCCGCAAGCTCTCGGCCGAGACGTGGGCGACGCTCGAACAGGCGCTGATTCTTTCGCCGTCCTCCTTCGGGCTGCAGCCGTGGAAGTTTCTGGTGATCACCGATGCGGCGGTGAAGGCGCAATTGGTGCCGATTTCGTGGGGCCAGACCCAGCCGGCGGATTGTTCGCACCTGCTGGTTTTGGCCGTGAAGCAGGATCTCGGGGCCGATCACGTGGAAAAGTTCCTGGACCGTCAGGTGGAAGTGCGCGGCGGCTCGAAGGAGAAACTGAGCGGTTACCGCGACATGATGCTGGGCAGCCTCGCGGGCGCGGCGAAGGCCGGGACGCTCGATGCTTGGCAGACGAACCAGATCTATATCGCGCTCGGTCAGTTTATGGCGGCGGCGGCGCTGATCGGCGTCGATACGTGCCCGATGGAAGGCATCGACCGCGCGAAGTATGACGAAGTGCTGGGCCTCGACGGGACGGATTTTACGACGGTGGTGGCGTGCCCGGCAGGCTACCGCGCGGCGGATGACAAATACGCCACCGCTCCGAAAGTGCGGTTTAAATCCGAGGACGTGATCGTGCGGATTTGAAAGAACGGTCGAAAAGGTAGGGACCGCTCTCCGAGCGGTCCGGGCCTGAGCAACGCGGAGTAGGTTCTGGCGCCGGCGTTCATTTGCTCCGCACCGCTGGCCGCGTGCTCGGCTCTGTCGGGACCCGTTGAGCCGGCGATCAAGGTCGAAGTTTTCGAAGGAAAACTCACGAAACGCTGCGCAGGCCCCGCAGGGTCGGCGGCCCTTACGACCGCAAAAGCAAGGCCCGACCTTTTTTATACCAACGTCCCTTGATCAAGAGACTGTCATTGCGAGAAGCGCAGCGACGAAGCAATCCAGTGGATTGCCACGGCGCGCTTCGCGCACCTCGCAATGACAAACGTCTAGAAATTAAGGTACGTTGTTATTAGGCCCTCAGTTCAATCGAAAACTAACAAACAACGGCCAGAGCCCTTCGGCTCGGCGACCCTTCGGCTCGGCCGTCTGACTTTGGATTTGCCCCCACGATTTCTACGAGGTGTTGCCGCTCACTCGGCGGCAAGTCCGGGCCGATAATCACCACGTGCCCTTGATGCCAATCGTCCAGAGCGATGCGTAGTCGATGCGCTGGCGGAATTGCGCGTGCTCGGGCGTGTTGGGGCCGAGGGTTTCGGTGTCTTCCGTCGCGTTGCCGACGTTCCGTAGGTTCACGAACACGCCCACGCGCTTCCAGAAATAGTACTCCCCGAGCACGTCGATGTAGAGCCGCTTGGCCGAGTAGTTGAACGTGCCTGACTCGATCCCCTGCCCAATGACGGCCGCGTTGCGCTGCCGGCCGCGGTAGTTCCAGTTTACCCGCGCGTTCCATTTCGGGCGCGTGAGGCTCACGCCCCAGCTCGCACTCCGCGAGATAAAGCCCGCGAGCGACGCGGTCTCGTCGCCGAGCAGGCGCTGCGAGCTGCCGTTCGCAAACACCTGCACCCCGCGCGCCCACGGTGGCAGAAACGTGAGCGCCTGTTTGTAGCTGAGGTCGATGCCCTGCATCCGCACCGTGCCCCGCAGGTTGTGCTGGGTCTGCACGTCGAAAGGATCGTAGGTCGCGACATCGAGATCGTAGAGATTGAGAAACTCCGGCGTCGCGTTAAAGACGGTCGCGCCGAAAAAATCGTCGATCTGCCGGCGAAACGCGCCGACCGAGATCTGCCCGACGCCTTGGAAATAGCGCTCGAGCCGCACGGAGAACGTCTCGGCCTGCCACGCCTTGATGGCGGCATTGTTGACGATGATCCGGTTGTTATTCCCGGCTGGCAGCGAGGTGTCTGGCAGCGTGACGCCGCCCGTGTAGAAAGAGAAGTTGGGCCGGCCAACCGATTGAAAATAGGCGGCGCGAGCCACCCAGTCCTCGGAAAACGTGTAGCTCGCGTTCAAGCTCGGGAAGAGCCGCAGGTATTCCTTCTCGGTGCGCGTGCCGCGGTCGAGGTAGGTCAGCCGCGAGACGCCGAGCGCATCGGTGGTCGGCACGATCAGGACGGGGGTGCCGTCCGGGTTGCGCAGGATCTGGCCGCTCGCATTGCGCCGGAAGTTCAGCGACGGATCGCTGCGCGGGCCGGCGGCTTTGACGTTGGTCTGCTCAGCGCGGAGACCGCCGACAAGCTTGAGCCGCCGGTCCAAGAGCGAGACATCGCCGCGGAGATAGAGGGACGAGACGAGCTCCTGCGAGACGCGCGAGCCACCGACGAGACTCCGGTAGCGCGTGTTTTCATTGACGGTAAATTGCCCCGGATTGGCGGTGAAGTGTTCGTAAAACGTGCGGTTGCTGATCGTCTGCAGCTGCGGGAAGCCATACGGCAGCGTGCGCTGCGAATAGATCGGATCGAAAAATGGCACCGCAGTGTCGTCACTGCCGACGGGCGTGGTGCTCGCGCGGCCGTCGCGGCCGACGTAGTTGTGCGTGATCGTGCCCCCGCGGTAGTCGCGCTGCGCTTCACGCACATCGAAGCCCACTTTCAGCGTAAACGGCACCGTCGTGAAGAAATCCCGGCGGAGATGGCCGTAAGCCGTGCGCTGCGTGTCGAGCGTGCGGTCGGCTTGGCGGGTGCCGGACGTGAGGGCATAGGTGCCGAGGTTGTAGGGATCGATGGGCGCTCCGGTTGCGCCGTCGGTCACAGTGATGCGGTTGGGCCGCAGGTAGAAGATGTCGTCGAACGCGATCGTCACGCCGGAGCGCTGCGCGGTCGCGACGCGAAAGTAACCCTGCTCCATGTCGCGGTTCTGGTCGTTCTGCTGCGAGTAGCCGAGGCCGACGTCGCCTTTCCAGACTGCTCCTTCGTGCCGCCAGATCAGCGTCGGCATGTAGGTGCGGTTGAAACGATTTCGCTCTTGGTGGGCCGAGGTCAGCGTGCCCGCGCCGGTCGCCCCGCGCGTCGAGAAGGCGGTGAAGTCCCCCGGGAGCACCCGCACCGTGTTGAAGGTGACGTTTGAGACGAGGAACTGCCCGTCGAACGACGAATATTGAAAACCAAAGGTGAGGCGGTCGTTCGGCGTCAACCGGTAGTCAACCGAGGCGCCGATCGACCGGCGGGTCGTGACCTTGGGCGCATCCTGGATGAGGTATTGAGAGAGATAGGGTTTGTCCGGTGTGGTGTCGGGGAAAGCCACGCCATTCGTGGTGGTATTGGCCCCGCGCCAGGTCGTCTGCGCGTTGTCCTGCGGCGAGTAGTTCGTCGAGTAGCCGCCCGAGAGGGTGTAGCCGAAGCGCTTGTTCACTGGGGCCACATAGGCGAAATCGAACCCGGGATGGACGTTGCGGGTCGCGCTGGGCTTGGGGCCCGGGACTTTGTTGAAGTTGCGGGCATTGTCGCGCATCTGCAGATAGACACTCGTATTGAACGACGGCCGCGACCGCTCAAACGCGCTCCGCGGCACCATATTCACCGAGCCAGCCAGCGCCGAGCCCTGCGACTCCGGCGTGGGCGAGTAGCTCACCTCAATGCGTGACAGGTTGTTGATCGAAATCATATCGGACTGCACCGCGCGACTCGAGGTGCCACCCGTCGCGGCGGTCGCTACACTAAAGCCGTCCACCGTCACCGGCACGAAATCCGAGGGCACGCCGTTGATGGAGATATCGCGGGCATTGCCGCCGGTGTAGTCGATGGTTACGCCGGGCATGAACTTGATGAACTCGGCCGCATTGCCCTCAGCGACATTGCCGAATTCATCAGTCGAGACGACGTTCTTGATGGCCGAGGCAAAGCGCTGCTCGTTAATCGCAAAAGCAGCAGCGTCCATCTCGCGCGAGGTGGCAACGCGGAACGCGTCGAGTTGCACGACGGCGCCATCCGCGCCGGGTCGCGCGCCGGTAAGCGAGATATCGTGCGGCGCGACGCCACCCGCGGCGACAGCGACGGAGGTGGTCAGCGGCGGAAGTCCGCTGAAGAGTACGGTCACGCGCGCGGTGCCAGCCGGGACGTTGGTCAAGCGGTAGGTGCCAGTGGAATCCGAGAAAGTCTCGAGCGGCGTGCCCTCAACGGTGAGGCGGGCGTTCTCAACGTATGCGCCGCTGCGGGCGTTGAGCACGCGGCCTTCGATGGTGCCGACGTCGGCAGTTTGGCCGAATGCCATCGATCCGCACAACGCGAGAAAGAGGCAAGCGGCGGCAGAGAGACGCAGATGCAGGGCAGTCGAGAATTCCATGGGGTTTTGGGGTTAGCGTGATCAACCTTTGACTGGCTGGGTGGCGGAGTCGCGCCAAGCCAAATGAGTCAAACTTTGCACATTGCGCTCTGCTTAGTGACGGCGGGTGCAGCCCGGATTCTTCTAAATTTGCGCCGGGGTTTGAAGACCGTGCTGATGGGGCGGGCGCCGTCAGTCCCAGCGCGCGAAGGTCTCGCGGGTGATCGCATAGGCGATGTGGCGAACCGGGCGCCCAAACACTTCGCCCACCTCGTTCCAAGGAATCATCACGCCGCCGATCTTCTCCATGGCGCGGCGCGACCGCAGGTTCTCCTCGCCGATCCGAAAAATGACGCGCGGGAAACCGGCGAGCGCGTGCGTCAACATGATCCGCTTCATGTCCCGGTTCCATGTGCCGCCCCACAGCCGCCGTTCGAGAAAGGTCCAACCGATCTCGATTTCGTCGGGCCCGACCTTGCTCTGCGAATAGCGCGAATAGCCGACGATCCGCCCGGTCGCGTTTTCGACCGCGACGAGCCCGCCGCGATCCGCGACCGCATCTTCGATGAATTTTCGAAACACCGGGCGCTGATACCGCTCACGAAACGGATGCAGCGCCCAGATTTCCGGATCGCTGGCGACGGCATAGAGGGGTTCGAAATCGGCTTCGGTAAACGGCCGCATCAACAGCAGGGTGCCGGCGAGGGTTGGCTGGTAATTGAAAGGAGGGCTCATCGTCAGACCGGTATCGTGCACGTGGTCCGGCCCTGTCGAGCGCAGCCGGGACAAAATTTTGGGCCGGCTTATTCTCAGTCGCGATCAAGATGAGTTGAGCTGGCTCGTTGGTAGGAGCCCGCTTGCGGGCGATTTGCGCAGCCGGAATCGCTCCTGCCAAAGGCTGATTCGGAATCGCTCGCAAGCGGGCTCCTACCTAGGGCTGATCCGGAATCGCCCGCAAGCGGGCTCCTACCTAGGGCTGATTCGGAATCGCTCGCAAGCGGGCTCCCACGTAGGGCTGA
>NSIG01000059.1 GCA_002737275.1 Opitutia bacterium | reverse complement strand
TGCGCGAGAGCGCACAGCACAATGATTCGGGGAAAATTTCTTAACAAAGTAGGGAGCGGGGTTGAGGTCGACCTCGTCTTAGAACAGAAGCAGCAGGCAACGTCCCAATCGGAAATCGGCACTACCTCCACACTGCTACCCGAGTCGCATCCGACAACCGCAAGGCACTGGTTCTTTTTAACGGCCAGCGCCGCGTTCCTGGTCCTGCTTGGCGCCGATTTGGTGGCCGTGCTGCACGACGGCGGTGCCGCCACGGTTATTCAGTTTGTCCAACACCTCGGCAAGGCGGCGACGCTTCTCGTCGCTCTGCGCAAACATCTCCATTTGCCCCGCTCCCTCCTCCACGCCCGAGAACCGCACGCTCACCAACCGCAACTTTCTCCGCTCCGTCCACGCCTCCCGCAGGAGCGGTCCCACGAGCGGATAAAACGGCGCCTCCAGATCCGTCGCGTCCGCGAGGCTCTTCCCGTGCGTCGTTTGGGTAAAGTCACCGTAGCGCACCTTCACCGTGATCGTCCGCACGCGCTTTCCATCGGCCCGCACCTTGGGCAACAACTCGTCGATCATCCGTTTCGCCACGCGCTCGATCACGGCAAACTCTCCCACGTCTTCGCCAAAAGTCTCCTGCTGCGAATAGCTTTTCGCATCCTCGCTCTCCGTCTCGACCGGACGCTCATCGATCCCTCGCGCCATCGCGACCATTTCCCGCCAGCCGTCACCGAACGCCGCCTTCAGTTCTGCTTCGCTGCGTCCCAGCAAATCGCCGATCAGCCCAAACCCGCGCTCCACCAACCCCGCCTCCGTCTTCGCCCCGATTCCCGGCAATTTTCCCAACGCGAGCGGCGCCAAGAATTCCGCCTCGTCCCCCCGCGCCACCACCACAAATCCCCGCGGCTTCCTCAGCTTGCTCGCGATCTGCGCCACCAATTTGTTCGCGGCGATCCCCATCGAAACCGTGATCTGCAACTCATCCCAAATTCGTTTCTGCAACTTCCGCACCGCCGCCTCGACCGCTACCGTCGTCGTCAACCCACACGGCCCTAGGTCTAGATAACCTTCGTCGATTGAGTTCCGCTGCACGACCGGCGTCAGCGTCTCGCACAGATCAAACATCCGCCGCGACACTTCCCCGTAGAGCCCGCTCGTGTGCGGAATCAAAATCAGATCCGGACACACCTGCCGCGCCCGCGACGTCGGCATCGGCGTGTAGACGCCGCACGCCCGCGCCTCGTAGCTCGCCGAAGAAATAATCCCCCGCTCCGTGCCACCCACCGCGCACTTCGTCCCACGCAACTCCGGCCGCCGCGCCTGCTCACACGCCACGAAAAACGCGTCGGCGTCGAGATGAACAATGAGCGGCGGCACTCCCATCCCGCCACGATGACCTCCCGCCTGCCCCTCCCGCCAAGCCTTTTCGGGCTCTCCCGAAAGTGTCACATAATAGGTGACACTTCCTCGGGGGTCACGCCGATGGCGCGCACCGCCCGCAGGCGCACCACCGCGCGGTGTTCCGCCCGCGACTCCGCCATCGCCACACCGAAAACCGCCTCCCAATCATTCGCGCCTTCCGCGTCCACGAGCACCTGAGCGACCTCGAGTTCTCCCACGTCCGCCGTCGCCACGACTCCCTCCGCGACGACCGCGCCAAAGTGCGTGTGCTTCGCCGCGCGCCCTTCGGGATCGAGCCGAAACCGCCCTCGCGCCTCACCATACGCGGCGAACGCCGCGCGCTCCGCCTCGTGTTCTTCCTCCCACGACAGCGCCCGCTGCAACCGCGCAAAAATCTCCGCCCGCACCAGCCGCCGAAACGCCTTCTCATCCCGCGTCACGTCAAAGCTCGCCGGTCGCGCCGGCTTGTCCGCCCCGTCCGTCGCCGCCGCCACCCACTCCGGATTTTTGAGCCGCTCCCATTCCTCCAGCAGACTCGCATCGACGCCGCGGATCAGCTCGCGGAAATACACTTCCATCTCCTGCACTTCCTCCGTCTTCGCGCTGTCCGGCACCGTCTGCGCGAGCACTTTCCAAACCTGCGTGAGGTGCCGCAACAGCAAGCCTTCCATCCGCTCCAACCCGTAGTCCTTCACGTAGTCCGCAAACGACCGATACCCTTCAAACATCTCCCGCGCGATCGACTTTGGCCGCACATTTTTTTCGCTCTCCACCCACGGATGCGCCGCCGCAAACGCGTTGAACGTCTCATACAAAAACTCCCGCAACGGCTTCACGTGCTCCACTTCCTCGAGCTTCGCGATCCGTTCGTCATACTCCACGCCAGCCGCCTTCATCTCCGTCATTTTCTCCGTCTTCAACCGATCCACCTGACGCCGCAAAATCGCCTCCGGGTCCTCCACGATCGCCTCGCACAACGTCAGCACATCAAACGGATAATCCGCCGACTCCCGCTGTAGCAGAGGCACCGTGTCCAACAGGTAAAGCGACAGCGCCTGATGCAGCGAAAAGTCGTCCTGCAACTCCACGTTCACCCGCAGTTTTCTGCCCGAGCCGCCGGCCGCTCGCTCCGGCTTCGGCATGATCGACACGATCTTCCGGTCGATCAGTGCGCGAAACAGCTGCCACGCCCGGTCGCGCAACGCCTTCTTCCGGTTCGCCGACTCGTGCGACTCTCCGATCAGCCGCTGCATCGCCCGACACCCATCGCCGTCGCGCCCGAGCATCAAGAGCATCATCCCGTGCGACACCGCAAAGCGCGACGTCAGCCCCTCCGGCGGCGCCGTCTGCAACCGCTCGAACGTCTTCAGGTCCCAGCCCACCGCACCCTCGGGCGCGCGCGCCTTCACGAGCTTCCTCAACTTCTGCGGATTGCCCGCGAGCTTCTCCTCGGCGCGCTTGTTCTCGATCACGTGCGCCGGCGCCTGCGCGATCACGTAGCCGCGATCATCGAACCCCGCCCGCCCAGCCCGTCCCGCGATCTGCCGAAAATCTCGCACCGCCAACACCGCCGCCTTCTTCCCGTCGTATTTCCAAAGCTGCGTGAACAGCACCGTGCGGATCGGCACGTTGATGCCCACACCGAGCGTGTCCGTGCCGCAGATCACCTTGAGCAGGCCTTTCTGCGCGAGCTGTTCCACGAGGATTTTATACTTCGGCAGCAATCCCGCGTGGTGCACGCCCACACCATGCCGCAGCCAGCGTTTCACTTCTTTGCCATACGGACTGTTGAACTTCACCCGTTCCAACTCCGTCGCGATCGCCGCCTTTTCGTCCTTCGAGCACACATCGAGGCTCATTAAATCCTGCGCCGCCTCCGCCGCGTCGCGCTGCGTGAAATGCACCAAATACACCGGCGCGCGCTTCTGGATCAGCACCTCCGCTACGCGCTCCGTCAGCGGCGTCTCCGAATACTCAAACGTCAACGGCACCGGCCGCCGCTCGCTGCGTACCGTCAGGCTCGCCGCACCCGTCACGCGCGTCAGCTCGCGCTCGAAAAACTCCGTCGCCCCCAGCGTGGCCGACATCAGCAAAAACCGCGCGCCCGGCAGCGAAAGCAGCGGCACCTGCCACGCCGTCCCACGCTCCGCGTCCGAGTAGTAGTGAAACTCGTCCATGATCACCGCCTTCACCGCCGCCGCCCGCGGCCCGCCGCCGAGGGCGATGTTCGCTAGAATCTCCGCCGTGCAACACAACACCGGCGCATCAAGATTCACGCTTGCATCACCGGTCATCATCCCGACGTTTTCCGGCCCGAAATCCCGGCACAGCGACAGAAATTTCTCGTTAACCAGCGCCTTGATCGGGCACGTGTAAACCGACCGCTCGCCCGCGCACAGCGCCTTGAAATGCAGCGCCGCCGCCACGAGCGATTTACCCGATCCCGTCGGCGTCGCGAGGATCACGTTTTTGCCGTCGAAGAGTTCCAGAATCGCCTCCTCCTGCTCCGGGTAGAGGGTGAGCCCCTTCGCCGCCGCGACGACGAGGAACCGGTCCATGACCGCGTCCACCGTTGGCCTGCCCGCCAACGGCGCGAGCGGAGGTGCAGGCGGCGTCATCACCGCACAACGCCCACTCCACCGCCACAAGACAAGCCCCGCGAGTCGGGGCGCCGATCTCCGTCATTGCGAGGAGCCGCGCAACGCGCGGCGGCGCGGCAATCCAGCTGGAATGCCACGGCGCGCTTCGCGCACCTCGCGATGACACTCACGATGAAGCAGCGTTTAACTCGCTGCCCCGATCCGCTCCACCCCGCACACCTCCACCCGATCTCCTGCCAACGCCCGCCAACGCACATTCCACCCCGCCAGATTCATCCCATACACGCGCGCCGGGTCCTGCTGATACGCCGGCTGGTGATCGTGCTGCAGCAGGTGCCGGATCATTGCCAGGGTCTGCGCACCTTCGCTCGGCGTCTCACGTAGGATTTTTTCCGCCAACTCCGGCGCGATGACCACCGCCTCAGCCGCGCGCGCCGCCGGCGCCGCCTGCGCCCAGTTGGCTTGGGCCCCCGCCGGCGCCTCGCACCACGGCAGATACGGCTTCACATCGAAAACCGGCGTGCCGTCCACCGCGTCGATTCCCGCCACGCGCAACGCTAACGTCGGCACCGTCTCGATCGCCAACAGCTGCACCAGACTCAGCCCGAGCCCATTCGGCCGATTAGGAGCGCGCGAGGCGAAGACCCCTACGCGCTCATTCCCACCCAGCCGCGGCGGCCGCACCGTCGCCGTGCCCGCCCACACCTCGTTATGGTGAAACTGCGTGATCAGCCAAACGTGCGAAAACGCCTCCAGCCCGCGCACGAATTCCTCCCGCGCAAACTCCAGCGCAAACACCACGCGCCCCTCCGCCTCGGGTACCAATCCGCTCTGCCGCGGCACGCCAAATTTTTCCATGAACGGCGTGCGCAACACCGCCACCGGCCGCAGCACCATCGGTTGATTTACTTTATCGGCAGACATGATCCGCAGTCATGCAGACCCTCCCGCCCCACCGCAACGCTCCGTCTTCGCGCCCCCCTCTCTTTCCCCTTTCACCCCTCGCCCCTCGCCCTTCATCCTCCCGCCCACGACATGAGCCGCCTCACCTGCTACCGCTGCTTCTGGCCGCAATCCCTCTGCTGGTGCGCGTCCATCACGCCGATGCCCACGCGCACGCGGTTTGTGTTCCTCATGCACCCGAAGGAATTCAAGCACGAGAAGGCCGGCACCGGCCGCCTCACCCACCTCTGCCTCGGCAACAGCGAGATTCACATGGGCCTCAACTTCGACACCGACGAAGCCGTGCAGGAACTCATCGCCGATCCCGCCAACTTCCCCGTGCTCGTCTACCCGGGCCCCACCGCGCGCAACCTCACCACCGGCGCCCTCGCCCCCGCTGAGCTCGGCGGCCGTCGCCTCGTCGTCTTCCTCCTCGACGGCACGTGGAGCGGCGCCCGCAAAATGCTCCGCCTGAGTCCGAGCCTCCAAAAACTCCCGCGCGTGATGTTCACGCCCACCGCCCCCAGCCGCTTCCTCATCAAGCAACAACCGCAAGACGGCTGCCTTTCTACGCTCGAGACCTCCCACGAACTCCTCCTCGCCCTCACGTCCTCGGGCCTCGACACCTACCTGCTGCCCGCGCAACTCCTCGACCTCTTCGCGCGGATGCAAGCGTTTCAGATGAAATGCGCCGCCGACCCCGCCCTCGCCGGCTACCGCCGCCGCGCCTTCCGCACCCCCGAGCAACGCGTCCTCAGCCCCAACCGCCGCCGCTACATCCCGATCACGGCCGAGCCACCCACGCTGTAGAACCGACCGGCGGTCGATTGCCCCAAGGCCCACCACCCAAGCACGCCGTCAACGCCGGCATGCAACAGGCCCCCGACTACGCCGAGCTGCTCGAAGTCCCATTTGCCTACAGTTCCAACGGTTGTCCTCATCCCACCCCTCGCTGAACAGCACCACATCGTGGCCAGCGTGGCGCACCGGATGTGAGTGGTAGACGCATCGGAGCAATCACTCGCCGCCGCCCGCGCCACCACCGCCATCTTCCTCTCCGCACTACCGCGCCCAACCAAACTCGCGCTCTCCACAGTCCGTCCTCGTCGCCTGCTTGATATCGTCCCGCCCCTACTTCGCGACCGACGGCGCATACACCAGCGCTAGCTCCAGCATGAGTCGCTCCAAATCGCGGTAGTAATCGGCCTCTGACGCCTTGGACTTGGTCTCCCGCAACGCCTCCACAGCCAACTCCAATTCATCCCGTCGCGCGCGTTGCTCCAGCGTGAGCTTCTCCTCCGCGTCGCTCCGCACCAGCGGCAAATTCCGGGCGCGCGTCCCGTCAAGTTCCGCGCCGTCCCTCGCCTTCTTCGTCGCCCGCGTTCCCCGGAACCACTCCGCCGGCGTACCCAATCCGTCGCCGTTGTCATCGATCAAGGCGTGCTCCGTCGCCAGCCGGCCTTCCGCCTTGTAAAACTCCTTCACCCGCGCCGACGCGCTGAGAAACGCCTCCAAAAGCGACGTCTGTCCGTCTTGGTCGAGGTCACTTTTCGCATCGCCAATCGCCTCCGCCAAATACGGACCGAACCGCGCAAAATTCTGCTCCTTGCCCGTCCGTGTGGCGGTGACCACCACCCGGTTCGCCCCGGATAATTTTCCAATGAACGGCGCGCTCGCCGAGGCGGTGTTGATCACCGCCAGCGGTCGCCCGAACGGCTTAAGCCACGTCGCCAAGTCGCTCGCCGCCAGGTCGGGCCCGCGCAAATTGAACTTCGATTCCTTTCCGTCGAACGTGCCGTGTCCGATCATCACGATCCAAAGCTCACCGGTGCCAGCCTTCGGCTCCGCCTCCAGCGCCCGCATGATCTGCGCCCAGTCCGTCTCGGTCTCGGGCGCCGCGCCGACTACGACCGGCTTCGCGCCCGCCTGGGCTGCCGCCTTTTCCCAAAGCGGCACCTGCGCCGCAAAACCCGCCTTAAAGTCGGTCTCACCTTCGGCCCCCAAGACGATTAAAACCGTTCGCTGCTCTGCCGTCACCGCGTCGGCCCAAGTCCCCGCCATCAGAGCCGTCAACGAGACCAGCCCAGCCCGACTCCACTTCCAAAATTCGTGCGCAGTCGTGCTCATTCGCGGTAGAAAAAATGTTCGCTCATGGCAGGCCCTTCCAACGACGCACGCCCCACTCCCCCAAAAAACAGGCCAGCGCCAACATGAACATCACCGGCGTGTGCCACAGGGGCTTGAGTCGCGTCTCCATCACCGGTGCCTTCCGCGCCGGCAGGCTACGGGCAAATTTCTCCAAATCGCCCGCCGCGATCACTTCGCCGCCGGTCTTTTTCGCGAGTTCTTCAAGCAGCGCCACGTTAGGCGTGAGCGAACGAAACTCCTCCGCCGCCAAATCCGTGCTCCAGCCGGCCTCAGCCCGACCGACTTCGGCGCCCGCCACATTCGTCACGATCGCCCGAGCCCGATAGCCACCCGTCGCACGGGGCACATACGTCGCTTGAAAAAATCCCGGCTCCGTTCCCGCCGCCTCGGCCTGAAGCCGGATCGGGGCCGCCGCCGCGCCAGCGTCTGCGCCAAAGGTGATCGCCTCAACCTCGACCGTGACGCTCGCCTCATCCAGCGCCTTGTAACCCGCATCCCGCGCCCGCACCTGCAATTGCACCGCGCCGTTGGCATCGCCCGCAAGGGGCTCGATCGCCAGCTCGACGCGCCTCGGCACATCGGCGACCAACCAGCGCATGAGCTGACGCCAGGCCTTATCCATATCCGCCCGCGCAGCCGCGTCCTTCATGCCCCAACGCCACACATCGCCCACCATCAACGCCGAGCTCCGACCCCGGCCAAATCGTTGCACGGCCAGCGCCGGCAACTCCCCGCCTTGCTCGTCGCGCACCGTCGCGATCACGCTCGCACCCGGCTTGATTCCGCGCACCCGGTTCAAAACCTGAAATCCCGGCATCTCCGTCAGCCGCACTTTTTCGTCGGCTTCATTGTCCCGCAACCGCGCCCAAGGCTGAAGCCAGCCTTCACGCGACAACTCCAGTTTCACCGGTGCCTGCGCCGTCTGCTCCGTCGGTTTCTCCAAATACACCGGCAGTAAATCGCCGATCGGCGTCCGAGCATAATTACCCTCCTGAAACGACTCCATCCCGCCCAGCATCAGGAACCCGCCACCCCGTTCCCCGACAAATTTTTGCACAAGCTGCGCCTGTTCCGGCGCGAAATACTCGCTCTCCAAATCGTCCAAAATCACCGCGTGGTAGCCAAACAGCTCTTCCGCCGTCCGCGGGAAGCCCGCCCGCAGTTCCACTTCATCCTTGGTGTTCAAACGCACCAGCACCGGCTGGTCGTAGCGTTGCACTTCCTCCGCCGCCTGATTCCCAAATCCGCGGAACAGCGGATTGCTCGTCTCGCCCGCGCGCCCGCGGAAATCAAATTTCGGCTCTCGCTTCGCCACGCGGATCAGCCCGACCAACTGGACTTGATCGTCCGTCTCCACCGCCCGGTTCAAATACTTGAATTCCCAATTCGGCCGGCCGGCCACGTAGAGAATCCGATACGGTCCTTCCCCTCGATCGACCGTGATCACGCGCCGATTATTAAGCGTCGTCGCTTCGGCCGGTGTCGCCGCGGCGCCGGGTTTCGCCGCCACCTTCACTTCGTAAAACGACAATCCTTTCTGCTCCGGCTTGAGCTGAAAGCGAAACGCCAGCGTATCACTGTCCTTCTTCGCCGCGAGCGTCTGTTCCTGCACCACTTTGCCCGCCTGATCGGTCAAGGTCGCCACTACGTCTTCGCCCCGAAAGCCCGCCACCGTGACTTCCGCTTGGATCGAAACCGGGGCGTCCTCAAACGCCGTCTGACTCACGTTCACCTGCTGCACCGCCAGATCGCGCGCCGGCTCGCTCCGCCCGATCACGACCGGGTAAATCGGAGGCATGCCCGAAAGATCCGGCAGCGCCACGCCGCTCAGGTCGGTGGCGTTCCCATCTGTGAGCAAAAGCACTCCCGCCAACGGCCGGCCTTGGAACCGCTCCTTCAACGTGCGCAACGAGCCCACCAGCGCCGTGGTCCGACCGTCGAAAACCAACTCATGAAAATCCGTCGTCGACTGTAGCCGCGTGTCGAAAAAGTAGCGCCTCAGCTCAAACGAACTTTCCAGCGTCGCCTGCCAGTCGTTTTCCCGCGGGTCCAACAGCGCCCGCAATCCCTCGCCGCGCGTGGCCACGTCGCCTCGGTCCTTGATTTGCAGTCCTTGACTGTTGTCCGCTACCACCGCGAAGAGGTTGGCCCCCGTCCGCGCGCGCTCCGTCGTCCACAAGGGCTCCAACAAACACGCCGCCAGAGCCGCCAGACCCAAAATCTTCAAAGCCAGACAAGCCCAACGCCAGCTGCCCAGCCCCGCAGCCGCCCGGTAGCTCCAAAATACCGCGAGCCCGGCCAACGCCAAAAACCCGACCACCGGCCAAAGCCAATGTCCTCCGGAGAATGTCAGCGCCGCGACGATCATGGTTGGAGTGTCTGGGTGGCACGGGCATCTTGCCCGTGTTCCGAAACCACGGGCGAGACGCCCGTGCCACCGCCAAGCGCCGCGCCCAGTGCGTCAGACTGCATGCGGAATTCTGCTAGATTAACGATCCTCACTTTCCCAGCTCCTCGTAATAGCGCCGCACCGATTCCGAATAACGCCCCGGCACCGGATCGCGATCGATCGGCACGAGGGCATCCTTCGAATCCCGCCGTGCCAGCTCTTCGCCGAGCCGCTTCCGCACTTCGAGCAGCGGCTGCAATACTTGCAAGCGTACCACCGCCCAGTCGGGTTTCTTCAGGTCACGTTTGAACTCTTGGCGCATCAAGCGCGCCCGTTCGCGCGCATTCGCGACGGCATCGCGCAACGCCGGTTGGTCCACTAGTTCTTCGACATCACGCAAGCGGTCCGCCCACGCCCCAAAATCATCCCCGGTGATCGGTCCGCCGTAGCCCGCTCCCGGCGCACCCGGACGTCGGTCGCCCCGCAAGAGTTCCTCCAAGCGGTCAGCGCCCCGCGCCTCCCCGCGTTCGCCTCCGCCGCCGCCACCCGCCAAGGAACGCTGGCCCTCGCGGGTCCCGCGGTCGCCTTGAGTTTGACCTCGCCGGTCTCCGGGCTGCCCGTCGGGTTGGCCGCCGGTGGCTTCGCTCGACGGGGTGCCGTTGGGGTTCGGCTCCGTGCTCGCTTGGCGCCCCTCACCCGGTTGGCCGGGCGCGTCGGTCGTCGGCGTTTTGGGCTCGCCCGCTCCGCGTTGGCCTTCGCCCGGTTGGCCTTGCGCGAGCTCTCGGGTGAGTTGGTCGGTCACTTGCTCGAGCTCCGAGCGCGCAAGTTTCAACGCCTCGCCGTCGTCGCCGAGCACGTTCTCCACTGCCCGTTCCACGCCTTTCCTTAATTCGTCGATCCCTGCCGCCGCGCGCCGCCCGGCTTGGCCGGCTTGGGGCAACAGGCCTTGTTGCAACAGGTCCTTCGTCAGCTCCAGAGCCTTGCCCGAGCCTTCGCGCTTCTCCGCTTCCTTCAGGCGTTCATTAAAGCTCCGCGTGAGATTGCCCTGCTCCAGCAACTCTTGGCGCGTGTCTTTCACCGCCTTACCGTCGTCCTGCGCGATCCGGCGCACGCTGTCGTAGAGTTGACGCGACAACAACGGCTCAGAGTTCTCGGCCTGTTCCGAGAGCTGCGTCGCCTTGTCGATCAGCTCGCTCATGCGCTTTTGTTGTTCCGCCAGCTGGTTGAGCGCGGCGTCTTTCTCCGGCGCCTCGCCGAGCGTCTTCCGTTTCGGGTCGTCGAGACCGGCAATTTTCTTCGAAATATCTTCCTGTTCACGGGCGAGATCACGAGCCTCGTTTCGCATCTCTTTCAAGTCCTCCGAGAACTCGCTCGAACTGCTTTTCCGCAATTCGTCGCGCATCTGTTGCAGATCACGTTGCGCCCGGGTGCCCGCCGCCAGGGCCTGCGAGACCTCGCCTTTACCCGCCGCGTCCGCGGCTTTTTGCGCCTCGGCGCGCGTGCGGTCGAGTTGCTCGCGCTGCTCCTGCATGGCCGACTGATTCTCCGGCCGGTCCATTCGCTGACGCACTTCGTCCATGTCCGCCACCATCTGCTTTTGCTCGTCTTGCAGCCGCTTCAACTGCCGCCGCACTTCTTCTTTCTCCTGCGCGGTGCGCGCCGCTTCGAGCGCCGTCTGCAATTCCTTGAGTCGCTCATTCACGTCCTGTTGCCGTCGCGACAGCTCCTGCAATCGGTTCAAAACTTGGTTTTGCTCCCGCCGCTCCGGACTCGGCGGCGAATTGGCCTGCCGCTTCGTCTCATAGCGGTTCTCCGATTGGTCGAGGTCGAGGCCGTCGAGTTCCCTTTGGTCGCCTTGGTTGTCGCCGCCCTGACTCCGGTTGCGGCTCTTCGTGACGCTGGTTTCGCGGGCCTGCAGTTTGAGCAACGCCTGATACGCTGCCTGTTCGGCCGTCAGCGCCGCTTTGAGCGCCTCGGGCGATTTTGCCGCCAGCTCCAACTGGCCCTTGGCGTTCTCCATATTCTTGATCACGGCCGCCCAAAGCGCCTGCCCTCGGGGTCCCGTGGCTTTCTCGGCCTCAGCTTCGGCCTGTTGCAACGCCTGCGCCTGTGACTGCGTGACGACCGTGACGTCGGCCCCAAAAGTCCCCGACCCAGGTGTGCGCACCAACTTCCAGGTCGCCGCGATAATCTGCTTCTGCAGCTCGGCGAGTTTCTTGGTTTGCTCGCCGCTCCCCGCCTGTCCTTCCGGCGGTTCGCCCTGCATCTCCTGACTCTCCCGAAAAATTTCCTCAAACGGTCGCACTTCCGCAAAAAACATATCGGTCGTCGTCCGCCGCACCAGTCCGTCCGGCCCGATATCGTCCGCCCAGAGGTACCAGGAAACCAAATCGTCCGGTTTCACTTTGAGTTCCTCCAACCGCACCAACTGCGCGAACGGCTGCTTCACTTTCGCCGCCACCGTCCGGCCAAGTTCGATCACCTTCGTCTCCTGCCCGGCCACGGTGTAGGCCAGACCGTAAGCCGGCACGCCGAAGTCGTCCCAGACCGTGCCTTCAAACGCGATCTCCTCGAGCGCCGATGGCCGCACATCGCCCCGGGGCGAGATCAGTTTCAGCTCCGGCGTGCGATTCGGCAAAACCTCGACCACGAGCGGCGGCGCGGACTTGTTCTCGCGCCCTTCTGCATCGGTGAGTTTCACGTCGTAACTCTGCGTCACCGTCAGCGCGAACCCAGACAACGTCGCGACGGCCTTCCCGTCCACGACCGCAAGGGGAATCTCCGTCTTCTCCTTGCCCCGCGCGACCAATTTGGCCGTCGCCACCGGTTTATTGAGTTGGAACGTCACGCTGAGCTGGGTGCCCTCGACCGCGCTCACCCGGCGCGTGTCCTCAATCCGGCGGGGCGGCAGCGCGGTGTAGCCGGGGAACACCAGCTCCGCGTCGGACCGCACGAGTCGTGGATACTCGAACACCGTGACCTTAAAATCCCGAGAGCGCTCGCCCTTGGTATCGATGCAGTAAACGAAATCCGTCGCGACATCCGGCACCGTCCCGCCAAAGACCGGATCCGCGAGGCTCTTCACCAACGAGATCGTGCGCGCCGGTCCGCTGCCGTCATTGACGACGAGTTCGACCCCGGCCGGTAACGCTCCACCAAAACGCGCCAGTACCACGAGGCTTTCACCCCGTTCCAACGTCGTGTCGCCCGGGCTGACCGTGAGACCCCGCGCCGCAAACATCGTCGCACCGACCCCGCCGCCTGCTTTGCGCCAATTCTCGCGCCCCACCCAAAACGTGCCGACGAACAGCACCAGCGCCGCTCCGTGCACCAAGTCCGCGGTCCGCACCCGCAACCTCGGCACCGCCGCCCGCCAGTTGCCCGTTTCCTGGCAGTGGTCCACCGCCTGCTGGAGCACCCGGTAGCGCAGATAACTCCCCTCGCCTCCGTCGTCAGCCTCCAACTGTTCGACTGCCGTAAGCAGCAATCCGCGCAGTTCGGGATACGCCGTCTCGATCGTATGCGCGATGGCCCGGGTATTCGGCCGCTCTTGCACGCTGCGCCGCACCGCCAACATCGCGCCGCACGCCGCCAGCGCCGCGACCGCGGGGAACGAATAGAGCGAGGACCAGCCGAACTGCGCCTGCACCATCAGCACCACGAGGCCCACCGCCGCCGCGATCGCCCACACCACCGCGAGCCGGTAAGAGAGCTGGCGCCACTGGTGCCGTCGGATGACCCGGCGAAGGCGGGCGGTGAGAAAAGCATTCATGGTGCGAGGGGGGCCGGAGCCGTCACGCTTCGGCGCGCGGCTCGACCTGCCAAAAGGGATTCACCAAGCAAAAAAAGCAACGTCGCCACGACGAACCAACGCCAGAGTTTTTGGCGCTCTTCGGCCTCGGCTCCCTGCAGCGCCATTTCCTGCCCGATCGGACTCACCGCACTCGGCTTGGTCCGCGCCACGGGTGCGCCCAAACGCTCCAACTCATCCGAGGGCAACGGCGTCGTGCGCGCCTCCACCGGATCGAGATTCACCGCCTGCACTTCTGTGCGCCCACCGATTTCGAATCGGTAGATGCCCGGCTGCAGGGGCGTGAAGCGGTTGGTTCCCGCCGCCAGCGTTGTGGCCGGGCCCGTCGGACCGGTCACGACCACGGCTTCGTTCGGTCCGGCCGAAAGCGCCAAGTTTTCCTCCACGGCCTGCGGCGCACCCGGCGCGGCCAACGCTCCGCTCCACTCGAGCAAAGCGTAAAGCAACGGCACAAACTTCGACGACACCGCCAATTGGCTGTCCTCGGTGTTCCAACCCGAGGCGAGCACCACCACCCGGCCTTTGCCGACTGGAACTTCGACGATGGCCGGGTCGCCGTTGTCGAACTTCGCCAATACCCGGGCCTCCGGCCGCGCCGAGAAATCGAGACGCCGATGCTGCCAAACGTGGATTTTTGAGAAGTCACTGAAGCGCGGATCGGCAAACGCCACGAAGAGCGGATGTTTGAAGTCGATCTCCGCCAGCATCGCATAGCCCTTCGGCCGGCCTTCCTCCACCGGCCACGTCGCCAGCCCAAGCAGCGGCGCAAGCGCGACCGCCGCGGCCACATTCTTCGGCGCAGCCAGCACGGTTTTACCGGCCAAAACCTGTTCGCGCAGCGCCGTCGCTTGACCCGCCGAAAGCGCATCGGTCACCACCGCCATCGCCGCATCCGCCGGGACGCCCGACCCCGGTGGTACCGGCGTCACCGCCAGCGCCAGCCGCGGCGTCGTCGGCAACGCCCGCCGCAAGAAATAAAACGGCTGCCGCGCATCGTCGGCCGACTCACTGCCGACATACGCCACCGAAATCTTCTGCGCGACCGGCGGGATCACGAACACGGTGTTATCAAAATCTTCGTCATCACCCCGTAGCGCGATCGCCTGCGCGGCCCCCGCGGGCACCGGTAGCGTTACGATCCGGCTCTGCCCCGGCGGCACGTAGGTCTCGACCGGCGCGCCCATAAAAGCCCCGCCCGCCGCCGGCACCCAGCCCACGGAAAACTGCTCTCGCTTCGCGTCCGCTTCATTCCTCACGCGCACCCGCACCGTCGCGGCGGCTTGGCGGTCGCCGTCCGTCGGGTCAGCGAGGAGTTGCAAGCTCGCATTCGTTCCCGCCTTCGCCGCCACGGTCTCGACCCGCAACGTCACACCTTTTGGCCATTCGTAGCCTTGCAACCCTTCCGTGTGACTTCCTGCCGCCAAGTCGCTCACAAGCACGATTTCTCTCGGTCCGGTCAACGTCTGGCCTTCGGTGTCGATCAGCGCTTCCGCCGCGCCGATCAGAGCCGCGCCCAAGTTCGTCGCGCCCCAGCCCGGCGAGATCTCTGCCAGCCTCGCGTTGACCAGCGCCGCCCGCGCGGCCGGCGGCGTCGCCGTCCAGTCGCCGAAACTCAGTAATGGCCGGCTCCCCCGAGCAAACGCGAACACCGCCATCTGATCGCCCGGACCGATCGCCCGCAGCTCCAGGTCCACGCGCGCCCGCGCCTCCGCCCAAAGCCCCGCGCGGCGCATACTCGCGCTTGTATCCACCAGCACGATCCGCCGCGCCGCGCCGGGAACCGCCGCGTCATTGGTGGTCGTTTCCGTAAAAAACGGCCGCGCGAAACCCAACGCCAACAGCGCCAACGCCAGACAGCGCAGCAGCAACAGGAGCCAATGCTCCAGCCGGCTGCGCTTCGTCAGCCGGGGCGGCGTGGGCAGCAAAAACATCAGCGAGCTGAACACCGTGCGCTCCCGCGTCGTCCGCCGGATTAGGTGGAAGATCACGGGCAGCGCCAGCGCGAGTCCCCCCAGCAAAAAGAGCGGCGTCAGGAAACTCATACGCGGCCCCGCGTTTTCCGCCGACGGCGTTGTTCGAGAAATTCGAAAAGCGCCAGCTCCAGCGGCTGATCCGTCGTCACCCGCTGATAGGCCACGCCGAGTTTTTCGCAGATTCCGGCCACGGCGGCGAGGTGCGCGGTCATTTTTTCGACGTAGCCCGCGCGTGCCGCCGCCGGATCGACGTAAATTTCGCGCCCGGTTTCCATGTCCTGAAACAGCGTCGGCCGCTCGAATGCGAGGGTGAGCTCCGCCGGATCGAGCACCTGGAACACCGCGGTTTCCTGCCCGCTCGCCGCCAGCAACAGGAGGCTGCGCTCGAGTTGTTCCAGCGGCGCGAGAAAGTCGGAAATGAGCACCACTAAACCGCGCTTCCGCGTCAGCTGCGCCACCCGTTCCAGCGGCGCCGCCAGATCGGTCGCCCGGCCGCCGGCCGGCTTTTCCAGCGCGAGCATGAGCAGCCGCAAGTGATCGGCCCGCTGCCGCGGCGGAAGAAAATCCCGCACGTTTTCGTCAAAGGTCAGCAACCCCACCGCGTCGCCTTGGAGGTGGAGAAAATAAGCGAGCGTCGCCGCTAGCGTGGCCGCGTAATGGGCTTTGGTGTGACCGCCCGAGCCAAAGGTCATCGACTGGCTTTGGTCCGCGACGAGCTGGCACCGCAGATTCGTTTCGTCTTCAAACTTCTTGATGTTGTAACGGTCGCTCCGGGCAAACACGCGCCAGTCGAGGTAGCGCAGATCGTCGCCCGGCGTGTAGGCTCGATACTCGGTAAACTCCACCGAGAACCCGTGAAACGGACTGCGGTGCAATCCGTGCAAAAATCCCTCGACGACCGCCCGCGCCCGCAGCTCAAGGCTACGGATGCCCATGAGCGCCTTTGGCTCGATGAGCGTGCTGGGGGCGCGCGCGAGAGGCGGGTTTGCAACGGCCATCGTGAGCGAGAGACCTTACGCCGCCTTCACCGGCACCGGCACGGCCGCGACTAGGCGGCGAATCACTTCTTCCACGCGAATGCCGTCGGCCTCCGCGCGGTAGTTGAGCAACACGCGGTGACGCAGCACCGGCGCGACGAGTGCCTGGATGTCCTCGACCGTCACGTGCGCCCGGCCTTGCAGCAGCGTCCGGGCCTTGGCGCCGAGCACCAGAAACTGCGCCGCGCGCGTACCCGCGCCCCAGCTCACCCAGTCATTGATGAAATCCGGCGTGCCCGTTTGCCGCGGCCGTGACGCCGCGGCGATCCGCACCGCATAGCGCACCATGTCGTCGGCGACCGGCACGGCCCGCACCAGCTGGTGAAACCGCAGCACATCCTCGCCCGTAAACAGCGGCTCGATCGCCGCCGGCTTGCCGCCGGTGGTCTGCGAGATGACGCGCACTTCGTCATCTTCGGGCAGATAATCCATAACGACGTTGAACATAAAGCGGTCGAGCTGCGCCTCGGGCAGCGGATAGGTGCCTTCCATCTCGATCGGATTCTGCGTCGCGAGCACAAAGAACGGCTCCGGCAACGCGTGGCGCACGCCCGCGGCCGTGACCTGGTGCTCCTGCATCGCTTCCAGCAGCGCCGCCTGCGTCTTCGGCGGCGTGCGGTTGATCTCATCGGCCAACACCAGATTCGCAAAAATCGGCCCGGGCACGAAGGCGAGTTTTCGCCCGCCCTCCCCGTCCTGCAAAATCTCGGTGCCCGTGATATCCGCCGGCATCAGGTCGGGCGTAAACTGGATGCGCTGGAACTTCAGGTGAAAGATCTGCGCGATCGACTTCACGAGCAGCGTCTTCGCCAGACCGGGAGCACCGGTGATCAAGACGTGCCCGCCCGCCAGCAGCGCGAGCAGGATCTGCTCAATCACGGCGCGTTGGCCGACGATCGCTTTAGCCAGCTCCGCGTCGATGCGTGCGCGGCCGGCGATGAGTTGTTCTACGGCGGCGCGCTCGGCTTGGAAGGCGTCGGGGACGAGGACGGGAGGAGGGGGAATGCTCATTAGTGGGTCATCAGATAGAAGACGATATTCACGCCCAACGGATAGGCGATTTTCTCAGAAAACGTTTTGAAATAATCCTCATACTCGCCCTCGCGCTCCCAACCGTCGGCGACATCGCTGTTATGGATTGCGAGGATCGAGATGCGTTGCCGGTCGTCGTGCCACGCGCGCACGTGCATCGTCTCCGAGCCCTCGCCCCGGTCCACCCGCTGCAACCGCGAGTTCGGGTCTTTCGGGTCAAAGTTCCGGTCCCAAAACTGCAAGGTCGGCACCTGCAACCGCTGCATCGGACCTTCGATCTTGTAGACGCAGTTGAAGATCGGGTGATTGACGTCGAGTTCCGACCAAGCCCGGCCCGGCAAAACCCGGCGCATCTGGACTTCAAAATTCTCCCAGTCGAGCGCGCTCCAAAAATCGTTCACGAGCACTACGCCGCCGTTGCGCAGGTAACCGGACAGCGCGGTCACCTCGGCGTCGGACAGTTTGATGTAGCCCGGATGCGTCATGTAGAGAAACGGGTAATTGCCCAGCTCGGGATCGGTGAGCTTCAACACCCGTCCGTCCGAATCCGCCCGGATCGACGTCATCTGCTGGAGCCGAAAAGAGAAATTCAGATCGGCGTCGGGAAAATCCACCCACCAATTGAGGTGAGGCCCGCGGCCCCAGCCGTAATTACCGCGATAGCCGGAATCGTCGGCGGACTTGAAAATCACCCGGGCAAACGTGAAAACGTCCTTCTCAAAGCCCGGCCGGTTGCGCCAAAGCGGCGTATCGGTGCTGTTGGGTGCCGTCTCTCGCGCGGTCCGCACCGAGTCTTCGTCCACGAGCACGCCCCCTTCGGTGCGAATGATCGGCGAGTTTGAATTCCCTCGGCCACCCCATCCGCCGCTGCCGCCGGAGCCAAAGCGAAAGGGATTGGGATCGTTGGGGCCAAACTGGGCGAAACCCGCCACCCCGCCGACCGTCAGCAGCACGACCGACGTAATTTTCAAAACTTTGCGCAGGGTCATCATACTAGTGCGTCATCACGTAAAACATCACATTTATCCCGAGCGGATAGGCGATTTTCTCCGAGAAATTTTTGAAGTAGTAATCGCTCTCACCTTCGCGCTCCCAACCGTCGCCGTTGTCGGTGTTGTGCAACGCCAAAACCATGAGGCGGCCTTTGTCGTCGAACAGCCCACGATGGTGCACTTGCTCGCTGTCGGGCCCGTGGTCCTCCCACGTGCGGCGTTCGGGGTCGTATTCGCTCTGCATGCCCAAATACACGCTTGGCACTTGGCCCTTGGCTTTGATCTGAAACACCGCCGTGTAAATCGGGTGGTCCAGCGGCAGTTCGGAAAACGTGCGCTCCGGCAGCACCTTCTTGAGCTCGCCGGCCATGTTGTCCCACTCCGCCGCGCCCCAGAAATCGTCGAGCATTAGAAACCCGCCGTTCAGCAAGTAACGCCTCAAGGCCGACCCCTCTTCGTCACTGAGGTTAAGGCCGCCGGGTTCGACGATGTAAATGAACGGATAATCGGCGAGCTCCGGGTCGGTCAGGCGTAGATAGCGACCATCGGGATCGACCTTCATCGAGGTCATCTGCTGGAGGCGATAGGAGAGATTGAGATCGCTGTCGGGCGTATCGATGGCCCAGGAATTTGCCCGGCTACGCCGGCCGAAGCCACCGACGCGTTGGCCAAAACCGCCGGCAAACGACGAGCGGCCGCCACCCGAGGAGTAGCGGATCCGCGCAAACGTAAACACGTCCTTTTCGAAGCTGGGCCGGTTGCTCCACTCCGGGGTGCCCGTGCTGTGGGAGGCCACTTCTCGCGCCGTGCGCGTATTCTCATCAATGCCGCCGCCCTCGCCATACCAGCGCTGCGCCAGCAAAAGCCCGGAGCCAAAGGCGAAGCAGACGACGATCAGCGGAGCTTTCCTCATGGTTGAGCTGAGGGCGACCCGGCCGGTCGGGCTGCGTCGATCTCCAATAACAACGTGAGGGCAGCCCGGTGCCTCGGCGCGTCTTCGAGCGCCAACAGGACTTCGCGCCGTGCCGCCGGGTCGCCCGTTTTCTGCAACAGCCGCGCCAGCTCAAAATGCACGTCCGAGGGGTTGGCCGGATCAAACCGCAGCAGCGTCCGATTGGCCATAATCGCCGTCGCCGTATCGGGGCCCGCCGCGCCCGCCTTGGCCAGCAAACGCCACGGCGCGGGCACGAGCGGATTGATTTCCAAAAAGCGCCGGGCGTTCAGGTTTACCTCGGGCCACTCGCCATCCGCCGCCGCCAGCTCCGCGAGCCGCAAGTAGGCGTCCATCGCCTCACCGTCGATCGCGGCCCATTTCCGCAAAGTCTCCCGCTCCGCCGCCGGTTCTTTGAGCTCCCGCTGCACCTGCGCCAGCCACCGCAATGCGCTGTCGCCACCACGTTGATCGGGATAATCGTTCAACAATGCCGTGAGCGCGGTCTTCGCTTCCGCCCATTGCTTATCGTCGAGCAACGTCCGGATGCGCCGCTGCTCCAACCAGTAATTCTTCGGCCTCAGCGCGCTCCACCCTTGCAACTGCACGGCGGCATCCGGGCGGAACAGCTCCTTTTCGGGCTTTTCCCAGTTCAGGTCCGGGCCCATCGCTTTCGCGAGATCGCGGGCATAGGCGACGAACGCCGGTTCGATCTCGTCCAGCGGCGCGATGTGCCGCGCCAGCGCCCGGTTGATATCGTCCCCATCCCGCAAGGCCCGCAGCACGGCGCGCACTTTGTCGAGTCCGTGCTTTGCGATCAGGAACTCCACCACCAGCGACGCTTGATAATACGCAAATTGCAGCCGCTCCGGCGTCGGCGGCGCCAAGAACGCCGCGCTCATGCTGCGCACCGGCGTCAATCCTTCGCGGCCTTCTTTCAAGATGAGTTCCCGGTAAACGGGCGTCATGTGCTGGCCCCACGCCGGATTTGCCTGCCGCTCTTCGTAAACCGAAATCCCTTCGCTCAACCACCGCGGCATCTTGTTTTTGGTGAGCTGGAGCGTGACCACATGGCAAAACTCGTGCCACATCACCGACTGCCAATTCGTGTTGGATTTTGCCGTCGACGCCGGACTGTTCGCCGTCACCACCCGGCCGAAGCACACGCCGAGAAATCCCGGGATGTCCGGCATCCCAAACGTCCGCACGGCGAAATCTTTCGGGTCCGCAAAGATGTCGATCGTGGTCGGCGCGATGAGTTCGGCCCCGTATTTTTCGACCAGCGCCGTCTTCGCCCGGCCCAGCAGATCCATCACCAGCGGTCCGTAAACCGCCGCCTCATGCGCCGTCATGCGAACGACGAAGTCCTCGTTCCGCAGGGTCGTAAACTTCGCCATCGTGTCTTGCAGCGTCACGAGGTTGAACGCTTCCACATCGTAGCCGTCCTCCTTGTGCACCTCTTGGGCAAGCCGCCACCCTTCGGCATCCTCGCCCAACCGCAGCAAATCGGACGCGAGCTGCGCCTTCGCCGCCAGATAGGTTTTGTCGAATTGCAGGGACTGCCGCTGCCGCTCCGCGCCTTCGGCAAAGCGATACTTCTTCGAGAGCTTCTCTCCGATGCGCCAATCCACGCGAGGATTGGTCGCCCACACGCGCAGCGCCGCCGCCCGGGCCGAGGCCTCGCCCGCCGGATCGTTGCGCAGGTGCGCCAACACCGCCCGCAAGGCCCAGGCATCGGGCTGATCGGGATTCACGCTCAACACCGTCGCGAGATCTTCCTCGGCGTCGGCATACCGTTCGCCGTCGATCGCGTGGTCCGCCTGGAGTAAAAGACTCGGCACATGCCGCGGGTTCAGTTTCAACGCCGCCAAAAGCGCGGCCAGCATTTCCTTGCGATCGCCTTCTTCATGGGCCCGAGCGAGACCGCTCAGCAGATCAGGATCGTTCGGCACTTGCTTTACGCCTTCCTGAAATGCGGTCGCCGCCAGCGCATAATCACCTTTTGACAAAGCGAGTTCGCCGCGCGCGAGGTAAACGTCGCGCCGATTCGGAGCGGCCTTCTGCGCCGGAGCATACACTTTCGTCAGCACATCCTGGGGATCCGCTCCGAGCAGTAACGCCGCGCGGCCAAACACCACCAGGTCCGCCGGGTTACGGTAGGCGCTCGGTCGGCTCCCGTAGAGTTGCCGCACTTGGTCAAGCCGGAGCGCCGCAACCTCGGGCCGGCCGTTGGCAAACGCCACGTCGCGCCCCAACCACAGCAGACGCAGACTTTGGGGCAGAACGCGCAACGCCTCCGTCAACGCCTCGTCGGCCGCTTCCGCGCGGCCTTGCGCGAGCAAAATCTCGATTCGCAGCCGTTGTCCGTCTTCGCCACCCGGCATGTCCTCGACCGCCGCCGCCGCCTTCTTCAACGCCTCCGCATACTCTCCCGCGAAAAACTCGGCTTGCCCCGCCGGTGCGTCGGCCGCACTCGCCAATCCCGCCAGCAGCCCCACCCCCAGCGAGGCGACGCCGAACCACCGCCAGGCGCCGCGGCGCAGGGGGTAAAGCAGGCGTAAATTCCGACTCACTGACATGCGCTACTGGTAGTGCCCCCCGCGCGGTTGGCAAGGGAGCCACGCGCGAAACTCCAAAAATTCTCCCCCAATCTCACCCCATCGCCAAGCGCACCCGTTTCGCCAGCTCGGGACTCGCATCCAATGCTTCCGTCAGGGCCTTGAATCCTCGCAGCGCCTGCCGGCTCACATGATGCTCCATCCCCTCCACGTCGCGGTAGATCGTGTGTTCATCCATGCCAAAATGCCGCAGCAGACGGGTCAAAATCAAATGCCGTAAAATGATGTCGGCCGCCAGCTTTTCGCCCTCCGCCGTGAGCGTGACGCCCCGATACTTCTCATATTTGAGCAACCCTTCGATCGCCAGCCGCTGGGTCATGTTCGTCACGCTGGCCTGCGCGATTTCCAGCGTCGCCGCGATGTCCACCGCCCGCGCATAGCCTTTGCTGCCGATCAGCTGCGAAATACATTCCAGATAATCCTCGCGGGCAGCCGACGGTTTCAACCCCGCCGGCTTCCGGGACCGCGCCCCGCGCGACGCGGATACAGCCGTTTTTTTCCGGGGACCGGTGCGGGGGGTGGAAGTCGACACGGACAATCACCGTGCCGGACTTCGGTCGCAATTCAACTCCGCAATCGTTTTTAGTTGCCCCTAAGTTCCGCATCCGGCCAAAGTATAGCCATGCCTAAGATTGATATGCTCGCCAAATCCAGAGGCTGGGGCATCGCGCTGCTCTGCGTGGCGCTCACCGGTTTTTGCCTCCCGGCCTTCGCCGCCGACTCCTCCCGGCCCCGCGTGCTCACCACGTTCACCATCTTGGCTGATATGGCCCGCAACGTCGCCGGCGAGCACGCCGACGTCAATTCCCTCACCAAACCAGGCTCCGAAATCCACGGCTACGAGCCCACCCCGAGGGACATCGTCAAGACTCAGCGCGCGTCCCTTGTCTTGTGGAATGGCTTGAACCTCGAGCGTTGGTTCGAGAAGTTTTTTGAAAACGTCCGCGGCGTCCCGCAGGTCGTATTGACCCAAGGCATCGAGCCCATGGGCATCACCGAGGGGCCGTATACCGGCCGCGCCAATCCCCACGCTTGGATGTCGCCCGCCAACGCCCTCGTCTACGTCGAAAACATTCGGGCCGCCCTCGCCCGCGTTGATCCCGCCAACGCCGCGGCCTATACCGCCAATGCCGCCGCTTACTCGGCAAAGATCCGCGCCCTCGACGCTCCGGTCCGAGCGCAGATCGAGCGCATCCCCGCCGCCCAGCGTTGGCTCGTAACCAGTGAGGGCGCATTTTCTTACCTCTGCCGCGATTACGGCCTGCGCCAGCTTTACCTTTGGCCCATCAACGCCGATGCCCAAGGCACGCCCCAACAGGTCCGCCGCGTGATCGACCTCGTCCGCGAACACACAATCCCCGTCGTCTTCAGCGAAAGCACGATCAGCGACAAACCCGCCCGCCAAGTTGCAAAGGAAACTGGGGCCCGCTACGGCGGTGTCCTCTACGTTGATTCCCTCACCGACGCCTCCGGCCCAGCTCCGACGTATCTTGACCTGCTCCGCTACAATGCCGACACGATCGTGCGGGCCTTTCTCGGCGCAGGGAACCCACCGCCGCGCTAAGTTTCCACTTCCCGTGTCCACCTCGTTTTCTCCCCCACTCTCATTGGCCGCGATTGATGTCGCCGTCACCTATCCCAACGGGCTGACCGCTCTCCGGGACGCGAGTTTTCGGCTCGCCGGCGGCACCATCTGCGCGCTCGTCGGCGTCAACGGCTCGGGTAAATCCACTTTGTTCAAAGCCCTCATGGGCTTCGTCACCCCGACCACCGGCCGCGTCGAAATCGACGGCCGTCCGGTCCGCGAAGCGCAGAAGCAGAGTTGGGTCGCCTACGTGCCGCAGGCCGAAGAAGTCGACTGGACGTTTCCCGTCAGCGTGCACGACGTCGTCATGATGGGCCGCTACGGCTACATGAATTTCCTGCGCATCGCGTCCGCGGCTGACCGGGCCGCCGTCGAGACCAGCCTGCGCCGCGTCGGCATGTGGGAATACCGCGACCGCCAGATCGGTGAACTTTCCGGTGGGCAAAAAAAGCGCGTGTTTGTCGCCCGCGCCCTCGCCCAAAACGGCCGCGTCATCCTCCTCGACGAACCCTTCACCGGCGTCGATGTCGGCACTGAGGAAGCCATCGTCACGCTCCTCCGCGAACTCCGCGACGAGGGCAGGCTTATTCTCGTCGCCACCCACAATCTCGGCTCCGTTCCCGAATTTTGCGATCAAGTCGTGCTCATCAACCGCACCGTGCTCGCCTACGGCCCGACCTCCGAGGTGTTCACCGCCGAAAATCTCACGCGCGCGTTCGGCGGCGCCCTGCGTCTCTTCGATCTCGCCCAGTCCACCGTCAACGACCACGACGGCCGCTCCGTCACCGTCCTCACCGACGACGAGCGCCCCCTCGTCCTCGGCAAGCGTGGGCACCTCGAATACCTCAACCGCACCGGCCGCGAGCAGCTCATATCCGACCGCGAAGAGGAACAGAAAGGGAAAAGCTAACGCCCCGATCCGACTTGGGGCGCGCGCTTGCCCTCCGCCTCACCATCCACCACCACGCCCGTGTTCACCTCCCTGCTCGCCCCGTTCCACTACGACTACATGGTCACCGCCCTGTGGACGAGCGCGCTCATCGGCGGAGTCTGTGGACTGCTCTCCGGTTTCGTGACGCTCAAGGGTTGGTCGCTCATGGGCGACGCGCTCTCCCACGCCGTCGTCCCCGGCGTCGCCATCGCCTACCTGCTCGGGCTTCCGTTCGCCGTCGGGGCCTTTACCAGCGGCCTGCTCGCCGCGGGTGCCATGGCCTTCATTAAAATGAAAACGCCCGTCCGCGAAGACGCCGTGATCGGGATCGTGTTCACGGCGTTTTTCGCCCTCGGCCTGTTGCTCATCTCGCTGTTCCCCAGCCGGGTTGATCTGAAGGGTATTATCTTTGGCAACATTCTCGGTATCGCCACCGGCGATGTCGTCCAAGTCATCATCGTTTCAGCGGTCTGCCTGCTCGTCCTCGCGCTGAAATGGCGCGACTTGATGCTCTTCTGCTTCGATCCCAACCAAGCGCGCGCCCTAGGCCTCCGCGTCGGGGCCCTCCACGTCATGCTGCTGCTCCTGCTTTCAGCGACCGCTGTCGCCGCGCTCCAAGCCGTCGGGGCCATGCTCGTCGTCGCCATGCTCGTCACTCCGGGCGCGACCGCCTATCTGCTCACGGATCGATTCAGCGTCATGCTCCGGATCGGTGCCGCGCTGGGTGCGCTGACGTCGTTTTTCGGCGCCTACCTCAGCTACTTTTTAGACGGCGCCACCGGCGGCTGCATCGTGTCCCTGCAAACCTTGGTGTTCGTCGCCGCGCTGCTCTTTGCGCCCAAACACGGGGTTTTCGCCTCCCGCCGGACATTGCGCCGCGCTCGCGCCCAAGAGGCCGCCGCCCCGTGATTGAGCACGTCGTCGAGCCCCTGCGTTTCGGCTTCATGCAGCAAGCCTTGGCCATCGGCGCGATCATCGGCGCCGTAGGCGCGGTGCTCTCGTGCTTTCTGGTTCTGCGCGGCTGGTCGCTGATGGGCGACGCGATTTCGCATGCGGTTCTGCCCGGCGTGGTGCTCGCTTACATCGCCGGCATCCCACTCGCCATCGGTGCGTTTGCCAGCGGACTTTTCTGCGCGGTCACCACCGGGTGGGTAAAAGCCAACAGCCGTATCAAGGAAGACACCGTCATGGGCGTCGTATTCACCGGCCTCTTCGCGTTTGGCCTCGTCCTGTTTTCGAAGACGCCCTCCGACCTCCACCTTGACCACATTCTCTTTGGCAACATCCTCGGGATCTCCGCCGCGCAGCTTTGGGAAACCGGCGTTCTTTCCGCCGTGGTGCTCGCCGTGATGCTCACCCTCCGCCGCGATCTACTCTTGGTCTGCTTCGACCCCTCGCACGCCCGCGCGCTCGGCAAATCCGTGCGCGGCCTCACCTACCTGCTGCTTATCCTCCTTTCGCTCGCCATCGTCGCCGCCATGAAAGCCGTGGGTCTGATTCTGGTGATCGCCGTCCTGATCACGCCCGGAGCAACCGCCCAACTGCTCACGCAACGCTTCGACCGCATGATCATCATCGCCGTTATTGTGGCCGTCGGCTCCTCGCTCGCTGGCATCTACGTGAGCTACTTTATCGACGGGGCCCCGGCCGCCTGCATCGTGCTCGTGCAAACCCTGGTCTTTTTGACTGCCCTCCTGTTCGCCCCGCGTCGCGGCCTCCTCCGCCGGCGCCCCGCCCCTGCCTCCGCCGCCGCGCCCCACGACGAAGTCCCGTTTATCACGTAAGACGTGACCGACGGCCTTGCCGCAATTCGCGCCGAGACGCGTTGAAACGCAGCGTCTCCCTCCGCAGAAGGCACTTCCGCCTTGCCGCCCTTTGCGCGGTCCTCGCAGTCTCGCCGCCGATGTCGCAGACTTTTGCCCGAGTCGTTTTTGGGTTCACCGCCGTGTTCTTCACGGCGTTTTTCATCTGGCCGATTTACCAGATTCTTCGCGGCGGATTCATCGATGCCGACGGTCGACTTACCTTCGCCTACCTCACGACCATTCTGTCCGACCCCACCTACCTCGGCGGTCTGCGCAACTCCTTCTTCCTCGCGTGCGCGGCGACCACCTTCGCAATGGCGATCGCCCTGCCGCTCGCCTTTATCAGCGACCGTTTTTTCTTCCCCGGCAAAACCCTCCTCAGCTCGCTCGTGCTGATCCCGATGATTCTGCCGCCCTTTGTCGGCGCGATCGGGATCAAACAGATTTTTGGCCAATACGGCGCTCTCAATGCGCTCCTAATCGAGCTCAACCTCCGCCCGCCCGGGTGGACCTTCGATTGGTTCGCCGCGAACCAGTTCTGGGGCATTGCCATCGTCGAGGCGCTCACGCTCTACCCGATCATCTACCTCAACGCCGTCGCCGCCCTCGCCAACATCGATCCCGCGATGGAGGAAGCCGCCGAGAATCTTGGCTGCACCGGCTTCCGCCGCTTCTGGAAGATTACTCTCCCGCTTATCAAGCCCGGCCTCTTCGCCGGTGGCACCATCGTCTTCATCTGGGCGTTCACCGAGCTAGGCACGCCGCTGGTGTTCGACTACGCGCAGGTCACCAGCGTCCAAATTTTCTACGGTCTCAAGGACATCGGCGCCAACCCCGCGCCCTTCGCTCTCGTCGCCGTGATGCTCTTCGCCTCAATCACGCTCTACGCGATCGGCAAGGGCCTTTTCGGTCAGGCCGGCCACGCGATGATGGCCAAGGCCACGAGCGCCGGCGGGCCCAGGCGCCTACCGTTGCCCCAAGCTTTGCTCTGCACCGCGCTGTTTGGCGGCGTCACGTTCATCGCGGTCCTCCCCCACTTCGGCGTCGCCCTCGTCGCGTTCTCCAAAGACTGGTATGGCACCGTCCTGCCGCAGTATTACACTCTCGAAAACTTCGCCATCGCTCTCGGCCACGACCTCACCGTCCCCGCCATCGCGAACAGCCTGAAGTTTGCCAGCATTTCCACGGTGATCGACGTCATTCTGGGCATCGCCATCGCCTACGTCGTGGTGCGTTCGAAAATCGCCGGCCGGCAGATGCTCGATTTCCTCGCGATGCTGCCCCTCGCCGTGCCCGGCCTCGTCCTCGCCTTCGGCTACCTTGCGATGTCGCAGGAGGGAAAGTTTTTCTCGTTCCTCAATCCCGTCGTCGATCCCACGATTTTGTTGATCATCGCGTACTCCGTTCGCCGCCTGCCCTACGTCGTTCGGTCCGCCGCCGCCGGCTTCCAGCAAACCAGCGAAACCCTCGAAGAAGCCGCGCAAAACCTCGGTTGCCCGCCCCTCAAGTCCGTCATCAAGATCACCCTCCCGCTCATCGCCGCCAACCTGATCGCCGGCGGCCTGCTCGCCTTCGCCTTCGCGATGCTGGAAGTCAGCGACTCGCTGATCCTCGCGCAAAAGCAGGCGTTTTATCCGATCACCAAAGCGATCATGGAACTTTTCCAACTCCTCGGTGACGGCAAATTCATCGCGAGCGCCCTCGGCGTCTGGGCCATGGTGTTTCTGGGCGTCACCATCGTCGGCATGAGCCTGCTCCTCGGCAAAAAACTCGGGGCGATTTTCAGGATGTGAGTTTTTGTTCTGCGCGCGGTCATCGGACATCGCCGCCGACTCGCTGACTTCAGCTATGCCCCTGCTCCTTCTCGTCTCCCTCCTTTGGGCCTTTTCCTTCGGGCTCATCAAGCACCTGACGGCGGGGTTCGACGGGGCTTTCATCTCCGCCGCCCGGCTCGGACTCGCCCTGCTTGTCTTCCTGCCGTTTCTTCGCCTCCGCGGCATCGCCCCACGCACCGCTTTCGCCCTCGCCGGCATCGGCGCACTCCAATTCGGGCTCATGTACCTCGCCTACAACGAGAGCTTCCGATTTTTAAAAAGCCACGAGGTCGCCGTTTTCACCCTCACTACACCGATCTTCGTCACGCTGCTCGCCGACGCCTCTGACCGCACGCTGCGCGGTCCAGCCCTCGGAGCCGCCGTGCTCGCGGTCCTCGGCGGCGCGGCGATCGTTGTCAGGTCAGCGCACACCGTCGGCACGTTTACCGGCGTGGTTCTGATCCAACTCTCTAATCTCGCCTTTGCCCTCGGACAAGTGCTCTACCGCCGGCTCCGCGCGAACCGGCCCGAGCTGCGCGACCGCGATGTTTTCGCGCTGGTCTATCTGGGCGCATTTGCCCTGACCCTGCCCGTCTCCCTCGCCCGCACGGACTTCGCCGCCTTGCCCCTCACCCCGCCCAATCTCGCGATTCTATTCTACCTCGGGCTCATCGCTTCCGGGCTCGGTTTCTTCCTTTGGAATATCGGCGCGACCCGCGTCCCCGCCGGTACGCTTGCGGTCATGAACAACGCGAAAATCCCCCTCGCGGTCGCCGTCTCGCTGCTCGTTTTTGGCGAAACCGCCGACCTCACCCGCCTCGCGATTGGCGGCGCCGTGCTGGGTTTCGCCGTCTGGCTCGCGGAGCGACGACCGCCCCAGCGCTCCTCACTTTGAGTAGAACGCCGTGATCTTGTTGGCGACGTCCCGGTAGCCGATGTCTTCGCCATAGATCGCCTTAAACTCGGCGATCGCTTCCTCGGGCTTGCCCATCGCTTCATAACAACTGCCGAGCTCGTAAATGACTTCTTTTTTCGTGTCGTCCATCGCGGTGAGGTCGGTCTTCGCCGACTTGAACTGCATGACCGCGAGATCGTAGATCTTCTTCGCGCGGAATCCCCGCCCGAGCCCCACGAGCGCCGCGACCCGCACCTGCGGCCCTTTCTGCGCCTGCTGAAATTGCGCGAGCGCCGCGTCCAGTTGTCCGCTCGCCAAAAGCAATTCGCCCAGCGCCAGTCGCGCCGGGAAGTCGTTCGGGTAACGCTCGACCGTGCGCTTCGCTTCCGTGAGCCGCCACGCCGCCAATTCCGCCTGCGCGGCCGCGAGACCGTCGCCCGACTCAGCCTTCACCCGCGCCTCAAGCAGCGCGGTCTGCAATTCCGACTCTTCCTTCTCTAACGTCGGATCCACCGCGCCGGTCGGCAATGCCCGCGCTTTGCGCACCCAGACTAGCGCCTCGTCACTCCGGCCCAGTTGCCGATACGCCTGCGCGACGGCGCGGTAATGATTCAGATTCGTCGGCTCCGCCTGCACGCGTGCCTTGGCTTCGTCCACGAGGCGCTGCGCCATGTCTCCCGCTGTTACGACTTTGGCCGCCTGTTCGAGCGACACCGCCTGCGCCTCGTCGCGCAGTTTGTCGCGGAAACTTCCCTGCCCGTCCCAATTGCCCTTGGTCACGGTCTGCGCGATCGACGCCTTGCGCATCAAGTTCTGCGCGTCCGCGTCCGCCGGCTTCGTCTTCAAAATCGCGTCTGCGGCTTTCAACGCCTCCGCCGGCTTGCCTGCTGCGATCCAAGCCTCACCGAGCACGAGCAAGTTCGCGCGGTTGTCGGGCTCGATCTCGCGCACCGCATCAAGCGCAAACGCCACCGTCTCCAACAAACCAAGACCGCCCGCCGCGTCGGCCAACAACTTCAACGCCGGCACGCTGGTCGGATCCTTAGCCAACATTCCCTCCGCCGTTTCCAGCACCTTGGCCGGCTCTTTCTTGCCGCCACCAAACATAAACGGTGCGGTCGAAAAACCACCCATCGCCTTGGCCATGAACTTGTTTTTCGCCTTAAAATCGCGCAGCTGAGCCGCCCGTTGCAGCCGTCGGACCGGCAAGCAGCCCGGGGCCGTCTTCAAAACCTGCGCGCAGGCATCGAGCGTGTAGTCGAGCTGCCCGCGCTCCAACGCAATGCGGGCGTTATCGATGAGTTTCTGTTGGCGGGGATCGAGCGAGGTGACGGCGATTTCGGGCATCGTCTGAACTCAGCTCCCACTCCGAACCGCGTCAACGCTAGAGCTAAATCACCGTCAACTCGGCCCGCACCGCCGCGTCCAGCCGCGCCAGCGCCGATTGGACGATATCGTTTGTCGGGCCTTCGACCAAGAGCCGCAGCTTGGCCTCCGTGCCGGAATAGCGCACCAGCAAACGGCCCTCGGCCCCCAACTCGCCCGCAAGCGCCGCCATGACCGCCTGTAAGCCGGGCAGATTCTCCAGCGGTAGCTTGGTCTTCACTTTTAATGCCGCCGTCATTTGCGGAAATTTGCGCAATGTGCCGCGCAACTCCGACAGCAGCTTGCCGGTCGCCCGCATCACTTCGATCACCTTTAACGCCGCGACCAAGCCGTCGCCCGTCGCCGCGTTCTCCAGCCAAATGACGTGCCCCGAGGACTCACCCCCGAGCGTCGCGCCACACGCCAGCATCTCTTCGATCACATAACGGTCGCCCACCGCCGACCGCCGCACCGTGCCGCCCGCTGCCGCGATCGCCGCATCCACGCCCAAATTGCTCTGCACTGTCGCCACCAGAATTTTTTTCACCAATCGCCCGTGAGCGAGCCCGTGAGTCGCGAGGATCGTGAGAATCTCATCACCGTCGAGCACACCGCCGTTCTCGTCGCACAACGCGCAACGGTCGCCATCCCCATCATGGGCGATCCCGAGCCGTGCGCCTTCCGCCACCACGCGTGCCGCCAACGCCTCCGGATGCTCGCTGCCGACGCCCGCATTAATGTTCGTTCCATCCGGCTGGTCGCCGATTCCGATGACCTCTGCTCCGAGTTCTTGCAACACCCACGGGCTCGATCCGCACGTGGCGCCGTTTGCCGTGTCCAACACGATCTTCCAGCCCCGGAGCGCGCCGGCCGGCAGCAAGGCGCTCGCCGCCATCGAATAATTCTTCAAGGCCTCACTCAAGGGCAGCTGCCCCGCACCGACGGCGACTGGCTCCGTCGAAAGTTGCTGCTCGATCTCGGCCTCCTGCGTGTCGGTCAATTTCACGCCGGTCCCGTTGAAAAATTTGATGCCGTTGTCCTCGGCGGGATTGTGCGAGGCCGTAATCATGACGCCGAGCGCGGCCCCGTCGGTTTTGACCGCCCGCGACACCGCCGGAGTTGGCAACACCCCAAGATCGACCGCAGTCCATCCGGCCGTGGCCAAACCCGCCGCCAACGCCTCCATCAACACCACCCCCGAAGCCCGCGTATCACGCCCGATCAAAACCGCACCCGCGCTTACTGGGGCCTGCGCGCGCAGCCAGCGCCCCACCGCCGCGCCCAATCGCGCCGCGAACTCCGGGTTGATCACCGGCCCGCTAAACTCGCCACGAATTCCGTCGGTGCCAAAATAGATGCGTTTCATGCGCGGTAAAACTCCTGCGTCGCCGCAATCTTGGCCTTTACCGCGCCGCCGAGCAGCAAGTCTCGGGCGGCACCGATGCCGTCCTTTACTTCCGCCACTTTACCCGTGAGCCACAGCCCGACCGCCGCGTTCAACGCGATCGTCTCGACCAGACCCACCGGGCCGCGCCCGGCCAGCACGGCTTCGGTCAACGCAAGATTCGTCACCAGATCGCCGCCCTGAAGTTCGGCAAACGGCGCCTGCGCCAACCCGAAATCACTTGCGGTCCAATTCGTATCGATGGCCCGCAGCCGACCCGCGCCGCGCACCCGGTTCGTCGTCGCCGTCGTGAGTTCATCGATGCCGCTCGTCGGCCCGATCACCCCGTGCGCCACCAGTCCGGCCGTGCAATCAAGCGCGTCAAGCGCCCCGGCCAGCTTGGGCACCCACGTCTCCGCGAACACGCCCAACAACACATGCGCCGGCCGCCCGGGATTGATCAGCGGCCCAAGGATATTGAAGACCGAGCGTTGCCCGCGCGCCGCGAGTGCCTTGCGGACCGGCCCGATGTTTTTGAACGCCGGATGATAGTTCGGCGCGAAAAAGAAAACAAAACCGAGCTCGGCCAGCGCGCGTCGCAGTTTTTCCGGAGGCGCCGCGAGATCCACGCCCAGGCCCGCCAGCAGATCGGCACTGCCGCACTTCGACGTTATCCCGCGGTTCCCGTGCTTCATCACGGGCACACCCGCCGACGCCAGCACGAGGACCACGAGACTAGAAATATTGAATCCGCCGGCATGGTCCCCGCCGGTGCCCACGATATCGATCGCCTGCGCCGACCATGCGCCCACTTCGGGATCAACCGCTCGCGCCCGAAACGCCCGCGCAAATGCCGCCAACTCGGCGACCGATTCCCCTTTAGCCGACAGTGCCGTGAGAAACGCCGCCTTCACTTCGTCGGACACTTCAGGCGAGGCCAAAGCCGTCGCCGCGGCCCCGGCGTCCTCGGTCGACAAATCCTGCCGGGCAATCAGCAAGGCGGTAAGCGTGGCAAGGTCGGTCATGCGAACTCGAAAGAACGAAGGCCATCGCCGGTCGCAAATAAAATTGCGCCATGCCGCCAACCTTGAAACCAAGGACCGGTGCGCACGCTGCTCGTCACCCTCGCCCTTCTCTCGCTCCCGGTCGGTGCGGCCGAGAGCCCCAAGCCTGCGCCCTCAGTCTCCGCGCCCGCCGCCGAGCTCAGCGTCGCCGCTGCCCTGGTCCTCGGGGTGGTTGAGGGCGTGACCGAGTTTCTCCCGGTTTCCTCGACCGGCCACCTAATCATCGCCAATCACTTTTTGGGCTTGGAAGCCGAAGCACCACTGCTCAGCGCCGACGGCCGTCCGCTTTATTACCGCGCCCCCTCCCCGCAGAATCCCCAAGGGGTCCCGCTCACGATCAAGCAAGCCGCAGATACCTATGTCGTCGTGATCCAATTCGGCGCCATCGCCGCCGTCGGTATTTTATATTGGACGCAACTCATCACCATGCTCCGGGGACTGCTCGGCCGCGATCTGGCCGGACGCCGCCTGCTGATCAACCTGCTGATCGCCTTTCTTCCCGCCGCCGGACTCGGCTTTTTGCTCCACGGCTGGATTGATGCCCACCTTTTCTCGATTCCTGCCGTGATCATCGCGTTGGTTGCGGGCGCCGGCTTGATGTTTTTCGCCGAATCGTGGCGCCGAAAACATGCCAACCGCGCCGCGCCACCCGCCGAGCTGACGCCGAAACAAGCCGCGGGCATCGGCGCGCTCCAATGCCTGGCCCTGTGGCCCGGCACGAGCCGCTCAATGACCACGATCGTAGGCGGTTATTTCGCCGGCCTTGATCCGCGCCGCGCCGCCGAATTCAGTTTTCTCTTGGGCTTCGTAACCCTGACCGCCGCCACCGTCTACAAAAGCTACAAGGGGGGCGCGGCGATGATTCAGGTATTTGGCTGGTCCAACGTGCTGCTCGGCGCGGCCATGGCGGCCGTCACGGCCGCGATTTCGGTGCGCTTTTTAGTCGGCTGGCTCACCCGCCACGGTCTTGCGGCGTTCGCGTGGTATCGGTTGGCGCTGGCCGTCACCCTCGCCGTGTTACTCGCTCTTGATCGGCTTTGATAAGTGCGCTTGACGCGCAAAAGTCACACCCTTTACCTCTAAACCTTTAACCACTCACGCGCCCTCGACGTCGAGGTACACCCTCACTCAAACAACCACCCTCCATGGCCAATCCGAAACGCAAACAGTCCAAACGCCGCAGCGCCAACCGCCGCGCCGCTAATGCTTTTATCGCTCCTGAATTCGCGAAGGATCCGGTCGACGGCTCGCTTTACCGCCGCCACGTTGTGAATCCAAAGACCGGCATGTATCGCGGTCGCCAAGTGCTCAACGTCGAGGCCTAAGCCTCACGTTTTACCCCAGCCCCGCCCACGCGGTGGATATGTCTTCCGGAGCACCCGGTCGCATCGCAGTAGATGCCATGGGCGGAGACCTCGGCCCGGCTGAAGTAGTCGCCGCCATCCGCCTCGCGCAGCAGCAGGATGCGAACCTCGGGCCCATCACATTGGTGGGCGATCAAGCTGTGCTTGAGCCCCTGCTTCGTCAGATCGGCCTGCAGCTCGGACCGAGTCTGAGTATTCTTCACGCCTCCGAGGTCGTCACCATGGACGACAAGCCGCTCATGGCCCTAAAGAAGAAGAAAGATTCTTCGATGGTTCGGGCGATCGAACTCGTTAAAAGCGGTGATGCCGGTGTGCTCGTGAGTTGCGGCAATACCGGGGCGCTCATGGCTGGCGGTACCTTGCGCCTCCGTATGATGGAAGGGGTAAACCGGCCGGCGCTTGCCGCGGTGGTCCCGCGTCAAGGTGGCCACTTCATTTTGATCGACGCGGGGGCCAATCCCGAGGCCAAGCCCGAACATCTGGTGCACAATGCCATTCTCGGTTCCCACTATTGCCGGGTGATGTTGGGCATCGCCTCTCCTCGTGTTGGGCTGATGACGATCGGCACCGAGGAGGGTAAGGGAAACGCCCTGATCACCGAAACCAACGAACAGTTGCGGCGCTTGGGCGACCTCATCAACTACGCCGGTCCGATTGAAGGTTTCCATGTTTTCGAAGACCACGTCGATGTGGTGGTCTGCGACGGCTTTGTCGGAAACATCATGCTAAAGAGTTGGGAATCCCTCGCCAAATTCTTTTCCGGGACGTTGCGCGTTGAACTTCAGGCCAACCCCCTCCGCGCCGCCGGCGCGTTTCTGTCCCGCGGAGCCTTTAACGCCCTGAAGGAGCGGATCAATCCCGAGCGCTATGGCGGTGCCCCGCTCCTCGGGCTCAAAGGCAACATCTTAAAAGCCCATGGTTCCTCCAACCGTCGTGCCATCAGCAGCGCCATTCGGGCGGCCGGAGAGATTATCAAGGCTGACATGAATCACCGCATCGAAGCCGACGTCGCCCGCGCAAACGAGATTCTCTCCGCGCCCATTCCCGAGGTTGCGAGTTAAGCCATCTCCGTCCCGCGCCATGCCCCTTCCTGTTTCTACCGTTATCCTCGGCACTGGCGCCTACGCCCCAGCTCGGGTGCTGACCAATACCGAGCTTGCTTTGACTATCGACACGTCGGACGAGTGGATCGTCTCCCGCAGCGGTATCCGTGAGCGCCATATTGCCGCTCCCGGGGAGATGACTTCAGACATGGCGGTTCACGCGGCGCGGCTCGCGCTCGCCGATGCAAAACTTCAACCGGCTGATATCGACCTGCTCGTGATCGCCACGATCACCCCGGATATGCCCATGCCCGCAACCGCGTGCAGTGTTCAACATAAGCTCGGTCTCTCGACCTCCACCGCCTGCTTTGACCTGAACGCGGCCTGCTCGGGATTTATCTACGCCCTCGACACCGCCTGCGCCATGGTCGGCTCGGGCAGATACCGGCACGCTCTGGTGATCGGCGTCGAGAAACTCTCGTCGATTGTCGATTGGACGGATCGCACGACCTGCGTGCTGTTCGGAGACGGAGCCGGTGCCGCCGTCATCGGAGCTTCCGCCCGGCCCGCCGTTGGACTCATCGGTGCAAAACTCGGTTCTTACGGCGACTGCGTCGATCTGTTGTGCATTCCGGCCGGCGGCAGCAACACCCCAGCCTCCACGGCCAGCCTCGCAAGTCGTGATCATTTTTTAAAGATGAAGGGCAAAGAAGTCTTCAAATATGCCGTCCGCGGGATGGAGGAAGCCGCGCGGGATATCTTGGAACAACACGGTATCGCCGCGAATCAGATCAATTTAGTGATCCCTCATCAGGCCAACCTCCGCATCATCGAGTCCATCGCCCAATACCTCGAACTCCCCATGGAGCGCTTTTTTGTGAACTTGGACCGATACGGCAACACGTCGGCGGCCTCGATTCCGATCGCCCTCGATGAAGCTCGCCGGGCGGGCCGAATCAATCCCGGTGACCTCACTTTGCTCGTCGCGTTCGGGGCGGGCTTGACCTATGGAAGCGCGCTGATTCGCTGGTAATTTCTGTCGTCATGTTGAACTTCTCCTTCCGCCGCCTGCCTGTCCTCGCGCTTACGCTCGCGGCACTTTTTCTGTCTATTCCTGCCCGGCTTGCAGCCGAATTGGTCTGGACCCCCGGCACCGGCTGGACCGTCGGCGGCGGCGCTTTTTCTGGCCTGCTCGGCACCGAGGGTCGCAACGCTTTGGACCTGATGAACCAAGGCCGGGCTTCGGAGGAAAAGGGCTCCGTCGGCTCGGCGTTAAGCACCTACGGTAAAGTTGCAAAGCGCTACCCCAATTCAATCTACGCTCCGGAAGCCCTCTACCGTTCCGCGAAACTTCGCCTCGGCCGCATGGAGTATTTTAAAGCATTCGAAGATTACCAAGGCGTGGTCGGCCGTTATCCAAACAGCAAACGCTTCTCGGAGATTATCGGAGAACAATACCGCATCGCCAGCTCGATGCTCGACGGTGCCCGCAACCGGACCTGGGGTTGGCTGCCCGGCTTCCGGAACCGCGAAAAGGGCATCGAGTTTTTCGAATACATTTTGCTCAACGCCCCGTATAGCGATTACGCGCCCTTGGCCCTGATGAACGTGGCGCGGGGACACCATAAGCTCCGTCAGCCCGAAGAGGCAATCGATGCCTTGGATCGCATGATCAACAGCTATCCACAGAGCCTGCTCGCACCCGATGCTTACCTAAAGTTGGCCCAGTCCCACTCCAGCCTCGTCGAAGGCCCGTTCTACGACCAAGCCTCCACCAAGGAAGCGGTGACCTACTTCGAGGACTTCATGATCCTTTTTCCCAGCGATCCAAACATTGCCGCCGCGGCCAAGGGTTTGGACGGCATGAAGGTCATGCTCGCCGAAAGCAAAATGAAGATCGGCGACTTCTACCTTTACAAGCGCAGTAATTTCAAAGCGGCCAAGGTGTTCTACAACGAGGCGATTACCGCGTATCCTGACTCCGAAGTGGCCAAGCGCGCCAAGCTTCGCTTGGTCGACGTCGAAGCCGGTCTCGCCGGGAAACCCGTGGGGCCCGAGGACGGAAAGAAGAAACGGTTTTGGCTCTTCTAGGCGACCGATCTCGCGGGGCTGACTTCATGTCGCGTCTGTTTCCCGCTATCGCCGCCTGCGCTCTGCTGCTCAGCTTGGTATCGGGGTGTTCTCATTACCGATTGGGCACCAGCACGCCCCTACCATTCGCAACCCTCTACGTCGCCCCGACGACCCTGAAGATTTTGCTGCCGCAGGCGCAGGCGATCACCACGGCCCAGATCCGCGCTGCGTTCCTCCACGATTCACGGATCACTCTCGTCAATTCGCCGGACGCCGCCGACGCCATTCTCGAAGTTGAGATCAGCGATTATCGGCGGGATGTGGCCACCCAACGGCGCGACGACACCGGCTTAGCTCGAAAGTTTACGCTGAATCTGATCACGCGTTGCACCCTCAAGGATAACCGCTCCGGCAAAACCTATTTCACCCATCGCGAGGTCTCGGTACGGCGCGATGCCTACACCGACAGCCAACTCAGTCTTCCCTCCGGCACCGAAGTCAGCGGCCAACTCCAGGCGGAGTTTCAAACCTTCCCCTTGCTCGCCGATGCCTTGGCCGGAAAGGTCGCGCACGCCGTGCTTGACGTTTGGTAAGCTGGCAGCGGCGGACGCCAACGGTGCTGCTGCCTTGCGCCTTTGACCTGTCTCCGTTTTCTATCCGGACCGTGACCCACGCTCCTATCCTCGCCCCATCGTTGCTGGCCGGTGACCACGCCAACCTGTCCTCCAGCGTAGCGACCGTCGCCGACCTTGGACTCAGCTGGCTCCACATCGACATTATGGACGGGCACTTCGTCCCCAACCTGACCTTCGGCCCCGAAACCCTGGCGGCCCTGCGCCGCCGCGGATCCAAGCTCTTTTTCGATACCCACCTGATGCTTTCCGAGCCTCATCGTTATGTCGAAGCCTTCGCCCGCGCGGGCGCGGATCTCATCAGCATCCACATTGAACCCACCTACGACCAGGTCGGCACGCTTGCCCGGATTCGCTGGCTGGGCTCGCAAGCCGGGATCGTTCTTAACCCCGATACACCGGCAAGCGCCGTCGAATCTCTCCTAGCGTCGGTCGACCTCGTGCTCGTCATGACGGTGCA
>NSIG01000058.1 GCA_002737275.1 Opitutia bacterium | reverse complement strand
GTGGCGTTAATAAGTGTTTTTTAGAGAGGAGTTACGCGGCAAACTTCTGTCGAGTGGGCGCCGTGACAACAGCGACTTTGGCATCGCTGGGCTCCGCTAGCGGGAGATTGCAGTGCGGATTTGCGCCATTTCGGCCGCGGGCTCCTTCGCGCCCAACCGCCGCTTTCACGCAAGCCCATCGTCGCCGCTCGAATGATTCCGGCGTAGGGCCGCAGGTTAAATGTTGGGCGCCAATCTCTCCTCATCGTAAGGCGACTTCACCAATCGACTCCCCTCTCACTCCTCAAGTTCGCGTTCTTTCGTGTTTTTGCCCGTCCACTCGCTGCCCGTGGATTCCTTCCACCAGGCCAGCCATGCGGCGTCCATTTGCTTGACCAGTTCGGGCCGCTTCGCCGCGAGGTCGTGCATCTCGTTGCGATCAGCCGCCAAGTCATACAGCTCCCATTTCGCACCCATGCGCACGAGCTTCCACAGCCCATCGCGCACGGCGGAGCCTCGGCCGAACTGAAAGAACAAAGGTTTCGTTCGTGGGTTCGGCTCGCCTTTGAAGGCGGGAAGCAGGCTCACACCGTCCGGCGGAGGAATCTTGGCTTGCTTCGAGGCACCCGGATAGTGCGCCCCGCTCACTGTGAGCACGGTGGGCATGATGTCGATGACGTGGGTGGGTTCGCGGTTCCAGCCGGTCTGCGGCTTGATGCCCGCCGGCCAGTGCGCGACCATTGGCGTGTTAATCCCTCCCTCGAAGCTGTCTTGCTTCCACTTGCGCAAAGGCGTGTTGCCCACCGATGCCCAGTTTTGGCCGTAGCTCACATAGCTCGCCACGCTGCCCATCGGTGCATCGGGATCGACGTTATTTACCTTCGGGGTTTCCGCGCACGCGCCGTTATCAGCCAGAAATAGGATCAGGGTGTTGTCGAGTTTGCCCTGCTCTTCCAATCGCTTCAGCAGCCGACCGATGTTCTGGTCCACGCGATCCACCATCGCGGCGTAAAGCTCCATCCGCGTCGCTTCTTGCCTGCGCTCGTCCGACGAGAGGTCGTCCCATTTCTTCTGGCTCTTCCTGCCAAATTCCATCGGCGGCAGAGGCGAAGTTTTCGGATCAATGAGCCCCAGATTTATTTGGCGTTGGTAGCGGGCCTGACGCACGGACTCATAACCGCCGTCATACACGCCTTTGTATTTGGCGATATCCTCCGGCCAGGCCTGCAGCGGCCAATGCGGGGCCGTGTAAGCCACATAGAGCAGAAAGGGTTTATCTTTTTTCTCATATTCGTTCAGCCAAGTCAGTGCGCGATCGGTGAACGCGTCGGTGTCATAGAACTTGGGATCCTGCGGAATGAATTCCTTCACTTCCTCACCGTCGAGCGACCAGCGGTTCCCGTCGTTTTTGGACGCCGGCGCGGGCTGCCCCGGGGCGGCTTTGCTGCCCGGATTGAAGTGGTTTTGCGCGCCACCGATCATGCCATAGTAGCGGTCAAATCCCCGCGTCACGGGATTAAATTTCGCATGGTGCTTGCCCGACCACAGCGTGGTGTAACCGACCGGGCGCAGCACCTCTCCCAAGGTGGCGGTGTGAGAAAAGTCACGGTCCGTCCGCTGGAAATAGACCCCGGTCAACAAGCTTGCCCGGGTGGGATAACACTTGGCCGTGTTATACATCGAAGAAAACTTCATCCCGTTGGCGGCGAGCCGGTCGATGTTCGGCGTGCGGATCTCGCCTCCATAACAGCCGAGATCCGAATAGCCCATGTCATCCACCAAAATGATCAGGATATTAGGCGGTGAGCCGGCACTCAGACTCGGGCCGAGACCGAACAGCGCGATGAGCAGGGATAGAAATATTTTATAGGCCATGGTTGTTGGTTCAGATTTCGCCGATCCCGATCAATCCAGTTTAACCGCCCAGATATTTCTGAACTGCACCGGGTTCCCGTGGTCTTGCAAAACAATCGGCCCCCGGGCTGTTTCTTTCCCGCCGCCGGTCGGGTTGGGCACGGTGACATCATGGTGAATGAGAGCGCCATTGAGGCGGACACTCATCCGGGCATCCGCGGTCTTCTTGCCCTCGCCTGAAAAGCGAGGGGCCTTGAACTCGATGTCATAGGTTTGCCAGAGGCCGGCGGGGTAGCCGACGTTTCGATCTGGTTCGCGGGTCTTGTAGATGCCGCCGCATTCATTGTCCCGGCCGTAGAGACCGAAACTGTCCAAAATCTGCGTCTCATAAACACCAAGATGGATGATGCCACTGTTGGATCGGCCCTGACCGGTCGCTTCCGGTTTGTGGGCGAGCTTGAATTCCAGATGCAGACGATAGTCCCCAAAGTTTTCCTTCGTCCGCAGGTCTTGCTTGTTCCGTTTCCCCGCACGCTGGGACACTACCTCAAGGGCTCCCGACTCTGTGACGATCCACTGGATGGCGTCGGCCGAAGCCTGCTTGGATTCCCATGCGTTGATGTGCTTTCCATCGAACAGCACCAAAGCCCCGACGGGAGCTTTATCCCCCAAGGTTGGTGACGGCTGGAAGGGGATTCTCTTCAACGAGAATGCGCTGGTTTCGCCGGCCGTAAACGCCCCGGTCATCTCATCGCCTTTGGCCTGCCCGCTCCACCGCACGGCATTCGACGCGCGCTCATTCTGCTGCACAGGAATCGCCGGGGAAGGATCCTGCTCCAAGACCAGTTGGTCCATCTGCACCTTGCCGTTGAATACAACGATCGCTGGCTTTCTGGTGTCCGGCTCCGTGCGAAGCGTGACCTCATACCGATTCTTGTAAGCGATCACGCTCGCATGCACCGGCGCTTCCTTCGTCTTGGACTTCAAGGTTCCAGCCCAGTTGCCGATATAAGGGTCTGGGATGGCTCCGAATTCAGCCGCGTGCAAAATTGAAACGAGGGACAAGCCCATCGCGAGAGCCCCAAGGCGAATTCGATTCATCGGGTAAGGTCGTGGAGTGAAGTTATGCCAGCGTGTAGTAATGGGCCCACTCAGTGCGTGGTTTCGCGCCGGCGAGGAGAAAGTTCGCCTCATCGTTGCCGACGAACCGTTTGGTCTTCGGATCGAATTGCAGTTCTACGTTCAAGTATTCCGCGATCATGCCCAGGTTCAGCACCTGAGTCAGTTCGCCGCTCACACTGAAAGGTGAGGTGGTCGTGGTTTTGCCCATGCAGGCCTGAATGAAACTGGTGCCATGCGTGTATTCCGGCTTCGGCGCTTTGACGGCGTCCCATTTTTCCAGCATGACTTTCCGCGGATGAATCCGCGACGCTTCGCCATGGTGGCCGCGCATGATCACATAGTCGCCTTGTTTTCGGTGTAAGAGAGTTCCGGCCTCACCCAACGCGGGCAGTTTGATCGATTTGTCCTCCTGCAGATCGCCAAATTTCTCGTCGAACGCGGGATGGCAATCGGCCCCCGCTTTCCACATCAGCTCCACGGCCGGAGAGCCGGGGCCTCTTTCCGGAAACTGAAACCGAATATGGGAGGTCAGTGGAAAAATGACTTTGTTGTAGTCATCCAAACGGACCGGTGAAATCGCCGTGGGCAGGCCCAAGTTTAAGTAGTGGTGGACAAAATCAATAATGTGGCAGCCCCAATCTCCGAACATGCCGCAGCCGTATTGGTGAAAGGCGCGCCAACCAAAAGGGTGATAGAGCGAGTTAAACGGCGCCACGGGCTGAGGCCCGCACCATACGTTCCAATCGGAAAACGTTTCCGGCAGCTTCTCCTCAGGCGGAAAAGCGGAAATGCGTTTTTTGGGCTGCATGAACCAAAGGGAAGGCTCCTTCCACGCGTCGATCTTGTAGACATCGGCGGTTAGCCCGGCCGCCACCATTTGCTTGAATTGCGCGGCACCGGAGGAGGTATGACCCTGGTTTCCCATTTGCGTCACCACCTTGAATTTCTTTTCGGCCCGCATGAGCATTTCGGCTTCCGCAAACGTATGCGTTAGCGGTTTCTCGACATAAACGTGTTTGCCCAGCGACATGGCGTGGATGGCCGCCACAAAATGGGTGTGGTCGGGGATCACGACGCTCACCGCGTCGATATCCTGCCCCATCTTGTCCAGCATTACCCGGAAGTCCTGAAAGCGGGGCACGTCGGGCCAAGTTTTTAGATTACCCTCGATCTTTCTCGAACCTTCAAAATCGACATCGCAAAAGGCCACCGGCACCGCGTGACCATCGCTGGTCAGGCTCGGGATAGCCCCGGCGGCCCGACCTCCCACGCCGATACAGCCCAGATTGATTCGCCGGCTGGGCGGTAGGGTCGGATTGTTGGCCGCGCGGGCGGCGGTGAGATAAGCCGGAAGAAAGGTAAATCCTAAGGCTGAGGCGGCGGATTTTTTGATGAAATTCCGACGGGAGCACGGGGTCGTGGTCTTCATTTTTTGTTTTTTGAGTGGAGCGATCAACTGGGTCTTGGATCCAGTGGCGCGACGAAGATCCGTGTCGTGATGGGTTTTAGACGTGAGCAATGGGCTATTTTCCACCGCGGTTTCCGCCTCTCGAAGGCGGCACGGGCAAGGGCAAAAAATCGCGCTCGAGAATCATCCACTCCTGAAGCGCAGCCTTAAGTTCGCGTTCCAAGTTGGTCGCCTCATTTGTGCCCGCGAGGTTGTTGAATTCCCCGGGGTCCTGTTCGAGATCGTAGAGTTCGAACCTGGGGCGCGGCGTGGCGAAATAGATCTTGGTGAATTTGGCGGCGAGTTTCCCTGCTTCGTGCAGTTGCACGAGTTCCTGCCAAAAAGCGGTGCTCGCGAAATCGACGGGCCAATACGGCAGCGCGCCGAGCGCATTGTAGATGAGCTTGTGCGTCTTGCTTACGACGACGCGTCCGAGGTCAAAATCCGCGCTGTTGCCCGGCAGATTGGTGCCATGCGCGCCGCGCTCAGAGAAGACGAACTGCCGTCCGGCGAACGGCTCACCTCGCAGGATCTTTGCGAAACTTTTCCCGGTCATCTCCGGCGGCGCGGAAAGACCGGCGGCGTGAAGGAACGTGGGCGCTAGGTCTTCGCCGCTGATCAATTCCGAAGACGCCGAGCCCGGCTGCACCTTGCCGGGCCAGCGCACGAGCAACGGAACGCGGATGCCAAACTCGTAAAGTGTGCCTTTGCCGCGGAATTGAGACGCGCCGTTGTCCCCCATAAAGGCGACGAGGGTGTTCGCGGCGAGACCGCGCTTTTCCAGCTCCGCCATGACTTCGCCGAAGAACACATCGAAGTGCGCGATCTCGTCATAGTAGCGCGCAAAGTCCTCGCGCACCAGCGGAGTGTCCGGGTAGTGCGCGGGAAGTGTGATCTTCGTCGGATCATGTTTCACCGGGCCCTGGGTATTCAGGGGGCGGTGCGGATCATTGGAACAGAGTTGGAGGAAGAACGGCTTCGCGGCGGGCTTTAGATCGAGGAATTCACGAAACTGCGCGAGGCCGACCTCACTGCCGCTGCCCGTCTTCACGTAGTCGAGGCGGTCGGGAAACGTAACAAGTTTATGTTGATCAAAAACGGCCTGCGATTCCGCCACGTTCACGTTCGCGCCGTCCATGTGATACATCCGCCCCGCGACCCCGGTGAGCCAGCCGGCCGCCCGCAACGCCTCGGGATATGTCTTGATCTCGCGCGGCAGGGGCGAAGAGAAGCGCGACATCGCGATGGCCACCGGCGAGCGCCCGGTGAAGATGCTCGCGCGCGACGGCACGCATTGCGGGCTGGTCACATAGGCACGGTCGAAGCGCATGCCCTCGGCGGCGAACCGGTCGAGGTTCGGCGTCATGATATCCTTGTTCCCGTAACAGCCGACGTGCGGGTAGCTATGATCGTCGGAGAGGATAAGCAGGACGTTCGGTTTCGCCTCGGCGGCGACGAGCCGAACCAACGGGGCCAGTAATAGGGCGGCGAGTAGGAGCAAGATCGTCTTTATGCCGAGACCTCTGGCGGCGGTGCAGTCGAGCGCGGGATGAGTGCGGCGCGACTGGAGTCTCTTCGTCATGCCATGAGTGCCGCTAGAAGCGTCCGTTGACACCGAAGGTGAGCGTCGTGCCGTTGATAATGGTGTTCTGCATCTGGGAGCGGACGCTGCGGTAGAAGGCCTGGGGCTCGTTGGTGAGGTTGGCGGCGTCGAGTGTGAGCTGGAGATCGGGACGAATCTGATACGCCATGCCCGCGTTCACGGAAGCGTAGTCGAAACGGTAAAGATTCCGGCCGGGCGTCGCGGCGGTGAAGGCCGTGATGTGGCTGCCGGCGAAATTGTAGAGGATGCGCGTGCTAAATTTGCGGTAGCGCCAAGAGAGCGTGGCGTTGCCGGTGCGCGGAATGAAACCGGGGACCTCGTTGGTGCTGCGTGAGGTCGTGCCGCCAAAATCTCCGCTCGTGCTGATCAGCGTGTAGTTGGCCGAGGCCCCGAAGCCCTTGAACAGGCCGGGGAGAAACGTGAACTGTTGCTGATAGTTGAACTCCCAACCCTGGACCTTGGCCGTGCCGGCGTTCGACGAAGTCAGGCGCGTGAAGCCGGGGTATTCGCCGTTGTAGCCGTTGTCGGAGCCAGTGCCGATCGTGCCCGCGTTGGTGCCGGTGACGATGTAGTCTTCGATGGTTTTGTTGAACCAGCCGATGGAAAGCGTGCCGACGGGTTCGAAGTAATACTCAAGCGTGGCGTCCCACGTGGCGGCGGTCTGCGGGAGCAGGCTCGGGTTGTTGACCGTGAGGGTTTGGTTCGTCTCGGAGATGGTTTCGTTGGGGAGGGCATTGTTCAACGGTGGCCGGCCGAAGCTGGTGGACCAACTCAGCCGGGCCTTGAGGTTGGAGGTGAGATCGTGCGTGAGATGGGCGCTGGGAAAGGACTTCGTGTAGCTCCCGCTAAGATCGCGCCGAGTGCCGGCATAGTCGCGGGTGGCGGAGCCGACGGGATCGGCGGTCTGCTGGGCCACGGTGCTGCCGGTGCGCGTGCGCACCCAGCCCCAGCTCGATGTTTCGGTGCGCTCGGTGCGCACGCCGGCGACGAGGCCAGTGCGGCCCACGCGGCCGGACGCCATCGCGTAGCCGGCCGTGATGGTTTCGGTGACGGCGCGGTTGGCGGTGTATTTGTTTTGCTCGGAAAAGTAGAGGTCCTCGCGCCAGAGCGCGGGTGTGACCGGCTGGCGGTCGGCGAAAAACTGGACCGGCTCCCACTGCGGAATGCGGCGGCCGGTTTTCACGGAATCGAAGGTGATGATCGACGGATCGGCGGGGAGGGCGGTGAGGCCGGCGTAGTTCCAACGGCGCGCGACGCTCTCGGCGCTCGCGTAGTGCTCGCGCCAGACCGCGCCGGATTTGAGCGAGAGCGGGAAGGAAACCGGCAGCGTGTAACGGAGGTTGGCGCGGACTTCTTTGATCTGATCGTCGTTCTGGAGGATCGAGTTATTGTAGGTAGTGGGGCGGTAGTTGGCGGGATTGGTGAAATCGGGGCCTTCGGTTTGCGTGAAACGCGGATGGAGATCAGAGCCCGTGCGATCAAGCCGCCAGCCGACCGCGGTAATGCGGTTCACCAAGATCCCGCCGCGCCCGCCGCCGCCGCCGTTGATATTGGACTGGGTGTAGATGGCGTTGTAATCGACCTGGAGGGCGCCGAAAACGTGTTCGGCGCCGAGGTCGAGGCGGCGCATGCGATTGGCGAAATTGCCCGGGCCGGTGGACGTCTGGTCGATAGTCGAGCCGGCGGCGGCACGGACTTGCGTGATTTGATCGGTGTAGCCGGGCAGAATGCCGGCCGTGCCGGTGGTGCCGACCTGTTGCGTGGTGAAGGCCCGCGTCTCGTATTGGCGGCGAAACGTCTCTAGGGCGTCGCTCGCGACGGTGTTGATTGAGAGCTTGGTGGACGGCGAGAGACGGTAGTCGGCTTTGAGGCTGACGCTGGCCTGCTTGCGGTTGTTGTAGTTGTCCCAAGTGCGGTAGTCCCAGAGGTAGGCGGGCTGGGTGGTGGTGTTTTCGAAATCGCGCGTGGTCCGGAAACCGCCGACGGCGTTTTCGGAGTAGAACACATTGAGCGACACGCCCAAGTTGCGCTCGCTACCGAAGACGTCGAAGAGCTCTTGCCAGCCGACGTTGAAGAGCGGATGCGCGCGATGTTTTTCGCGCGTCGGAGTTTGCTGGGTGAACGGCGGGGCGTAGCGCACACCGGCGCTGTAGGTGAGACGGTGGCGCTCGCTCATGGAAAGAGGGGAACGGCTCTTGAGATTGATGGTGCCGCCGATGGAGCCGGCCTCTTTGTCGGGCATGTGGCCCTTCGTGAGTTCCATTTGATCGAACATGGAACCCGTGAGGTTGTTCATGTTCGTGGCGCGGTTGAGGGCGCCTTGGCTGGTGAGCGGCGAGCCATCGAGAGTCACGGTGTTGAGGCCCGGGCCAATGCCACGGATCGTGAATCCGTCGACGAGGTTTTCGTCCGAGAGATTACCGGCGACGCCGGGCAGGCGGATGGCAACCTCGGCGGCATTCATGTTCGGCAGGTTTCCGAACGAATCCATCGCGACAATGTTCTTCACGTTCTCGGCGTTGCGCTGGGCGGTGATCGCGGCGGCACCGCCCTCGCGCTCACCGGTGACTTTGAAGGCGTCGAGTTTGTAGACGACGCTGGTCAGATTGAAGTCACGCGTGGTGCTGGCCGAGTCGGCGACGATGACGGTAGTGCGGGCCGAATCGAGACCGACGTAGGTCACGACGACTTCGTGCGTGCCCGCGGGGATAGCCGCGAGCACGTAGCGGCCCGTATTATCGGTCAGAGCCGTGAGACCGAGGGCGGGGACTTCGACCCGTGCGCCCTCAAGGAGATTGCGGGTAGCGACGTTAGAGACGTTGCCGGTGAGGGTGGCGGCGGGGGCAGCTGAAAGGGATAGAAGGCAGAAAAGAGAGAGGTAGAAAAAGAGCGGTCGAAGGCAGCGCAGGGAGTGAGCGGAGTAATGATTCATGATAGGGGAGGCGTTATCGGGTTAGGGAGAAAGTCATTCACACGGGATGCGGCCGAGGTCAAAAACCGCCGAATTGGTGAAACTATCCGTGTACGATCGGATAGGCTAGACGCGCGATCAGAATTAGAGGGTGCGGAAAGATCCGTGCGTGGTCGCAGTTGGGGTTTGTGGTTGAACGAAACGTGGAAACCGAACGTTGCAAACCATACGCGATACCTGCGAATTCGACATAGACGAATTCGGCCTAAATCTAGACTTTTTTAGTCTATCTCGGAACTGCTTCTTGCCGAAAATTCCTTGGCCATGGGATCGCTCCGGTGACGCCGGAATGGGTGAGCGCCGAAGCGCTCTTTACAAAAAGTCTAGTAATACACGCGGAATGTTTATGGGCGCGGGAGAGCGGAGAAATTATCGTGCTCACAACAAACCTCGGCCACCCCTGCCGCGCAATTCTTACTCCGCTGTATTTCCCTAACCCGTGCCTCGCGTTCCCTCCAAACTCATGAAATCCCCCCCCTGCTTGCCGCCCTTGTGGTCGCCCTCCTTGCGCCGCAACTCCATGCCCAAGCCGTGCCCCCTGTTGGTCTGCCCGCCAAGGACGGTAAGGTGCTCGAGCTTTCGCCTTTCGTCACGACCGCCGAAGCCGACCGCGGTTATGCCGCCACCTCTTCGCTCGCCGGCACGCGCATCCGCACTGACCTGAGGGATATCGCCAACTCAATTTCGGTCGTTACCTCCGATTTTATGAAGGATGTGAACGCCACGGACAGCGCGAGTCTCCTTGTCTACACGGCCAACACCGAGACCGCCGGGCATAGTTCAAAAAGTCTAGATTGATGCGAAATTCATCTATGTCCGATGCGTTGGTCAGTGCGTATCTTCTACTGGCCTCTGTCCCCCGTTTCGCCAACCCCCCTGCTGCCATGCTGATTTGTTCCTCGATACCTGTCATCCCGCGTCGGTTCCCGTTAGCGCTTCTGCTTTGTTTGCCTGGGTTAGCCTCCGTCGCCTGCGCCCAAGCGGTCGCGAATTCCTCCGCTCCGGCCTCGCCGACGGATGATCCCAAAAATGTCACCGCTGCGGAAGTGGTGGAGCTCACTCCGTTCACCGTCACGTCGACGTTGGATCGTGGCTACCAAGCGCAATCGACCTTGGGTGGCAGTCGCCTGAGGACAAATCTCAAGGACGTCGCCGCACCCACCACCACCTTCACCGCAGAATTTCTCAACGATGTCGGCATCACGAACACCGACGATCTTGCGCGCTACATGCTCAGCACCGAGTATGACTTCGGTGAGAATGCCGGACCGGGGCAGAACTTTCTTGCGAGTAACAGCACGCGACAACTGCGCATGAGGGGTCTTTCAGGCGGCACCATCGCGGTGAATTTTTTCAAATCCGATTTTCCGGCCGACACCTTTAGCACGGAGCGTATTGACCAAGCCCGCGGCCCGAATTCGATTCTGTTCGGCATCGGTTCACCCGGAGGTCTCATCAATGTGACGAACAAGCGGGCGATGCTGGGCAAGAACGCTTTCTCGGCCGCCGTGCAGGGTCGTTCGGAGGGGGGCCTACGCGAAGAGGCCGACTACAACCAGGCCATCGGCGAACACATTTCGCTCCGGGTTGCTGCAGTGAAGGAACAACGCGGCAGTTGGCGCAATTATGAGTTTAGCGACTCGGAACGTGCCTACCTCACCGGGAAATGGCGCGTGGGGCAGAAAACCGAGTTCAATTTCGATCTGGAGAAGGCGGACCTCAATAAGCGGACCATCCGTTCCATCACGGCCTATGATGCCTACACCCGCTGGGCGGCAGCCGGCCGCAATGTCGGCGCCATCAATGCCGCGCAGCAAATCTCGGGGGTCGCGGCCAACAACACGCCCTACTTGGTTTTGGACACGGCCTCGGGCGCCGTGACCAATTGGGTCAACAAAACCCGGAGCACGCTTTGGACGGCGATTGATGGCGAAAATGTTCCCATGTCTAATTTCAACGTGTTGCCCAAGGAGACGTCGGTTTATGGGCCGGGTTTTGGTCTCGACACGAAATACGCCCGTCTCGGGGCCTATCTGACCCACTCGTTTACCCCCAACCTTAATCTGGAAATCGCCGGCATGCGCACCGACAGCCATACGGAGAACTCGGACCCACAGACCGCTAACACCCGGGCCATCATCGTCGACACCAACCCGACCCTGCCTTCCGGCGCCGTTAACCCCAATGTCGGCAAAACCTACGTCGAGGGCCTGCCTCAGATCGGATTTAGTGACACTCGTAGCGATTCAGTGCGAACGGTGCTTTCCTACGCGAGAGACTTTGGCCGCTGGGGCAAACACACGTTGGCCGGGGTCTATCAATATGATTTCACGAAGCTGTCTCAAATCGCGGTCCGCGAACAAATCATCTCACCCAACGCGCCGAACTTAACCAGCGCCATCAACGCCAACAATCGCATCTTCCGCCGCACCTATGTCGACCTCGCTGGCCCAAGCCGCAACATCGTGATGGCGCCTTACAACCGGCAGGCCTTGGGCACGATCACGGAAACCTTGAGCGGCAGAACTTACACCAGCGCTTTGGTGCCGTTTAACGTCAATGGGATCCTCAACAGTTTCGACAGCCAGACGATGATCGGAATGCTGCAAAGCTCGTTCTGGAAAAATCGGATCAAGACCATCATTGGCACCAGCCGTGATGATCGCAACGACTACGCCTCCACGTCGGTGCTAACGCCTGTGGCCGGCTTTGCTTCCGGCATTCCGGGCCCTGTGCGCAGCCAGACGCCGATTAATACGGTCGCCACCAGTGTTTCCTTCAGCGGAGTGCTGCAGGCCACCGATTGGCTCGGTCTGACCTACAGCCAAGCCGGCAACAGCGGCCTGCCCAGTTTTGGGGGACGGCTGAATGTCCCCAATTCAGACGTGGCCGCGTTCTCTCGTCCGCCCACCCCGAAAGGCAAGAGCCAGGACATCGGATTTAAACTGGATCTGTTCAAGAACCGGCTGTTTGTCACGGCCCAGTATTTTCAAACCAGCGCCGGTCGGGATTTCGATTTCGGAAACATCGCTTCGTCGATCAATCCGATCTGGAGCGCCCTCGCTTTGGCCGGAAAAGTTCCGAGCGGCACCGTGCAAAGCGGCACCGGTAGGACCTTTGACAACCGCACCCAAGGCTACGAGGTGGAACTCACGGCCAACCCCACGGCGTATTGGCGGGTATTTCTCAACTACAGCCAATCGAAGTCCGCTCAAACCAACATCGGGCAAGAGGATTTTGCTTACATCGCCTTTTGGCGCCCGACTTGGGCGGCTAATGCGGCACTGCCCCTGAGCACCGGCGTCGGCACCATCGCCACGCAGCTCGCGGCGCTCGATGTCCGGACGTTCACCGACTTTACGCTCGCCAATGGGCGGCCCGCGCTCGGCCAGATGGAGCACAAGCTGAATCTCGTATCGAATTATGAGTTCTCCCGAGGAGCCTTGAAGGGCATCACCGTCGGCGGCGGCGTGCGCTACACCGGCAAGCCGATCAATGGTTATCGTGCCACCGGAACTCCGGGCGGAGCCGTGACGAGCACCGTTTCTTATGGATCGGAGCAAGTGTTTCTCGACCTCAACGCGGCCTACCGCCGCAAGCTTAAGATCATGGGTAAATCCGTCGCCTGGTCTCTGCAGACGAACATTAATAATGCGCTCAACAATGATGCCTTCATTCGGATCAACACCGCTCGGGACGGCGTGTTGACGGCCTATCGGTTCAATCCTCCCCTTGAGTGGATGATCACGACCAAGTTCAGTTTCTGATGCGTAACCCCCTGTAGAATACCTGACGCTGGCCGGCCGCCGGGGGCCCGGTCAGAATTCCTAACTATGAATCTTCCGCTCGCCATCGGCTCATTTCTTTTTTTCACCGTCGTGGTGGCGTTGGTTTCGTGGTGGCAGACCCGCCGCGAGGACAATAGCGACGCGCAAACCTACTTCCTCGCCGGCCGAAAATTACCGTGGATCCAAGTGGCCGGGGCGCTGTTGCTGACCAACCTTTCCACCGAGCAGCTCATCGGTCTGAACGGGGCGGCGTCCATCCATGGCGCGGTGGTGATGGCGTGGGAGGTCGTGCCAGTGTTCGCATTGATCGCGATGGCGTGGTATTTTCTGCCCCGCTACTGGTCCGGCAATATCACCACGGTGCCCCAGTTCCTCGAACAGCGCTTCGACGCGACGGCGCGTCGGATCATGGGCATCGTGTTTATCATCACGATCGCGCTCAACATCCTGCCGTTTGTCCTCTATTCCGGTGGTCTGGCGATGAGCACGATCTTCCATGTGCACACCCAACTCGGTATTTCCGAGGGCGCCTCTTTTCGACTGATGGCGTGGAGCATCGGGATTATCGGCACCTGCTACGTGCTCTTTGGTGGCATGAAGGCCGTGGCGCTTTCCGACACGCTCTACGGTGCCGGCCTGCTCGTGTGCGGTCTCCTCATCCCGGTGCTCGCGCTTTTTAAGTTGGGTGATGGCGACTTCCTCGCGGGTATGAACCGCATGTTGCAGCATCAAGCTGCGAAGATCGATCCGGTAGGTGGGCCAGGCTCAAACGTGCCGTTCGACACGCTCTTCACGGGTATGCTTTTCATCAATCTCTTCTACTGGTGCACCAACCAGATGATCGTGCAGCGCTCATTCGGCGCGAAGAGCTTCGCCGAGGCTCAAAAGGGAATTCTCGCCACCGCCGGCCTCAAGCTGCTTGGACCGTTCTTCCTCGTGATCCCTGGAATCATGGCGGCGGAAATGTTCGGCGCCGCCGCGATTGGCAACGGCGACCTCGCTTATTCGCTGCTGGTTGACGCCGTGCTGCCGCCCTATCTGGTGGGTTTGTTCGCCGCGGTTTTCCTCGGCTCCGTGATCAGCTCTTTTAACGGTGGACTGCACAGTGTTTCGACCATGTTCAGTCTGGATCTCTATCGAGGCTGGCTCCGGCCGGGGGCTTCGGATCGCGAGATGGTTCGAGCGGGCAAACTCTTCTGCGTCGTGATCATGTTCGTCGCCGTTTTCACCACCAACCTGCTGGGCAGCTCTTCCGAGGGAATTTTCACGATGATGAAGCAGGTGATGTCCGCCTTTAAGCTGCCCCTGCTCGCCGTGGTCGTCACCGGCATGCTCAGCCGACGGGTGCCTGCTTGGGCGGCCAATGTGTCGATGATCCTCGGCGTATTCACGTCGATTTTGCTGAACTGCCTGTGGGGCGTTGGTTTCCTCGGGTTGGGGCGCTTCGACGTTTCCTCGTTGCACATCCACTGGCTCCATCTCGCCGCCCTCAACACCCTGTTGCTCTGCGGATTCATGTTGATCGTCGGTTGGTTCGCCCCCGCTGCGCCCGCCGCCGCAAGCGCGAAGCGGGACGGCCTGCCGTCCGACGTCGCGGTGGATCTCACGCCCTGGCGTGGCCTGCGCGTGGCCTCGGTGGTGGTCTCCGTGCTCGCGGTCGTGCTCTATTTTTCCCTGTGGCGTCTCGCCCATTCCGGCTAAGACCGATGTTCATGAGCAAGCCAACCGAAGGCAAACGTCCTAGCGCCGCGCCGGCCAAACCGCGCAACCGCGTGTTGCCGCCCTTGGATCCGAAGGCTTTCTCGCTGGAGGGCTACATGGCGGACGACAAGACGCGCGTGTTCAGTTTCAATGGCCGCAAGCTCGTCTCGGTGCTCGGTCGTGAAGACTTTCCGGGTGAACGGATTTTCAAGCTTCCCACCAAAGTCGTGGAATCGGCCAACCGGCAGGCGCTGACGGCAGCCTTGCTGCCTTGCCGTCTCGGCTACTTCCCCCGGGCCAAGGGACAAAAAGTTTCCCGAGCAAATGGGGATTGGGCCTTTACGCTGCTCTACTGCCTCGATGGAGTGGGCACGCTCGATCTCAGCCAAGGCACGCACCGGATCACACGAGGCACCATCGCGCTCCTGCGGCCGTTTGAATTTCACGCCTACGCAGCCGATCCGGGCGATCCTTGGTCCTACTATTGGATTCATTTCAACGGCACGGTCGCCCAGCAATATTACGATGTTCTGACCACGGGAGGAAAAAACACCTGTATCGCAGTTCAATCGGATCTCCGTTTCGTCGAGACCTTCGAAAAAATTCTCGGGATCTACCACGCAGGCCAAGCCTACAAGGATCTCGTGCAGGCCTCCTCGGCGATGCATCAACTGCTCGGCGATCTCTTCGGACAAGTGTGCCGGCGCCCGGCCGTGCAGGAATCAACGGCGACTCGGATCGAGCGCACGCTCACAATGATGCGCAAAAACCTCCGCGCGCACGTGAGTATCCACGAGTTGGCGGCCGGCACCGGTATGTCCCACGCCTATTTCACCCAACAGTTCCGCAAGCACACTGGTCAAAGCCCGCGAATTTTTTTCAACCGACAGAAGATAGCCAAGGCGTGTGAATACCTCGCCGAAACCGACGCCAAGGTGGAAAGCATCGCCCACCTAGTCGGCTTTGAGGACCCGTTTTATTTCTGCCGCTTGTTCAAGCGCATCACGCAACGGACTCCGACCATGTATCGCCAGTCGTTCCGCAAAACGTCCGCCGCAGCGGGCGAACCGGACCCACGCCATGAGTGAAGCGCGGCAACTCCAGATTCGTTCGAGTTAATGAGTCCCCAGGTGGCGAGGTTTCCGAGCGGTGCGATGGGCAAACACCGCTGACCCATCAAAATTTTTCCTATGGCTACACGACAGACCGTTCTCTTCCTCATCGACACTCAGGGTGCCAATTGCGTCGGTTGCTACCGCCCGGAGTTGGCGTTGGGCACTCCGAACATCGATCGACTCGCGTCCGAGGGTGTGCGGTTCAACGGTGCCTACACGTGCTCGCCGGTCTGTGGGCCCGCGCGCTCGGCTCTGTTTACGGGGCTTTATCCGCACAGCAACGGGGTCCTCGGAAACGACATGGCGCCCCACCTCGATCTGCCCACCCTCGGTCAGCGCCTGAGCGACGCCGGATTTGCGACCGGTTACATCGGTAAATGGCATCTCGACGGCAGCGACTACTTTGGGGACGGACGCTGTCCTCCCGGCTGGGACCCGGCCTATTGGCTGGATGGACGAAACTACCTCGAGTCATTGCCCAATGACGAAGCGCGTGCGCTTTCTCGACGCGTGTTGGATCCCAAAGACGTGGCCGCGCACGGGATCACCGCCGAATTCACCCATGCCTGGCGGATAGCCGAACGGGCGAGGGAATTCATCCGCGCCCACCGGGATCGGGATTTCCTCTTAGTCGTGTCGATTGACGAACCGCACCACCCGTTCATTGCGCCGGAACCCTACGCCAGCGCATTCGACGAGTTCCTCTTTCCCGTGCCCAATGCGGACGATTCACTCTCGGACAAACCGCTCTCACAAAAAGAATGGGCCCGGCATACCGAGTCCCATCAGACCCAATTGGCTCGCATCGGAGGCAAGGCGCACTTGCGCCACCCGCACCATTTTGCGTGCAACAGTTTTTGCGACTCCCAGGTCGGTCGGGTGATGGAGGCAATCGATGCCGAAACACCCGGGGCCCTCGTCATCCATACCAGCGACCACGGGGACATGTTCGGCGGTCACGGTCTCTTTGGCAAAGGTCCGTGCATGTATGAGGAAATTGTCCGCATCCCGTTCATCGTCCGATGGCCCGGCATGTCACCCGCGGGCTCAGTTTCCAAGGCTCCGGTATCGCACATCGATCTGGTGCCAACGCTGCTCGACTACTTCGGGATGGCCGCTCCGTCGATCCTCCAAGGACGATCGCTACTGCCCCAGATGCGTAATCCGGCCCAGCGTACCAATGATTTTGTCTTCATGGAATTCAATCGGTTTGAGATTGACCACGACGGTTTTGGCGCGTTCGCGCCGATGCGCAGTGTCTTTGACGGACGCTACAAACTGGTCATCAACCTGCTCGATACCGATGAATTCTACGATTTGGCGGCCGATCCCCTCGAGCTCCAGAACCGGGTCAACGATCCGGCGCTCACCCCTGAACGGGAACGATTACTCGATGAATTACTGGCTTGGATGAACCGCACCCGGGATCCCTTGCGGGGGCCGCATTGGGCGCGCCGGCATTGGGGAAGCCGGCCAGGGTCAACGTGGGGCGGGCCGACGCGGCCACGCCCGTTTGATGAGGCGTATTATCCGAAAACTCTGCTCTACGACACCGGAAAAGTCATAGATCGCTTCGAGTATTCCAAACATTAGAAACCATTAATTCCACATCACGAGGTTCCTGATGTCGGAAAACTGGCGGAGAGGGGGAGGATTGCTGACCCTAGGCATTTTTCTCGCCGGGTTGGTGAAAACCACGAGCCAAGGGGTGCTCGGGTGGGCGGTCTGATAAATATTGGGGAGCACAGGTAAACACGCAGTAAACAAAAACCTTGGCCTTTGTGCCGATTAGATGACTTAGCCGTTCCGCCGAATCCCATCAAAACCTCGCCGTCTCTAAAATCAAAAACCCCTGGTTAACAGGGGCTTTTGTTCGAATTTGGCGGAGAGGGGGGGATTCGAACCCCCGGTAGGCTTTTACACCTACGGCGCTTTAGCAAAGCGCTGCTTTCGACCACTCAGCCACCTCTCCCACTTAATTTACTAGCGAACAAATCGTTCCCGCGAAGAGCAAGGTGTTTCTGCGAAACCTCGATTGGCCCCGCAAAACACCGCCTTATGGTTTGTCGTCGTCTTCATCGGCTTCCTGCGGACGGTCAATCTCTTCGCGGCATTCGCTGATGACGCGAAGCCAAATTTCGCGGAGATCAAAGAGCGCGGGTTGGGCGTGCTCCCGAAAGGCCACAACCGCGGGGATCGTCGCGGTCTCCGCTGAATTCAGCAGGGCGAACGTGCTGTTCACGAGGTTGAGCGCGCGCTTGAAGAGGCTGATCGCCATCGCGTAATCGCCAAAGTCCAGCGCATGGATTGCCTGCGCGGATTGGTCTTCGCTGCGGTGCAGCGAATTCAGCAGCGCCATGGAAACCGGAACGGGAAGCTTGGCGAGGCTCGCGCTCTCCAGCCACTTTTCCTGCAGGCCGCCGATGATGGCCTTGGTCGAAATGAAAATGGGATTTTTGTGCAGCGTGTAGACGTCGTCTTCGGCGTCGAAGTCCACGTCGTCTTCCGCCTCGTCGTCATCCTCATCCGAATCCGGAATCTCGCCGCCTTCTTCCGTCCAATCTTCGATACTCCAACCCATCTGCTCGGCGACCTTATCTATCCGGTTGGGGCTTTCGGCGTTGGCCTCGTAAAGTTTGCGGTAACGGGCGATCGAGGCGTCCTGCTCGCGCAGGTAGCGTTCCCAATCGAATTCGTTCCAAGCCACTTCGCCGCGATCTTCCCACTCATTGTTGGAGGGGCCGTCAGAATCAGAGTTACTCATCTGGTTGTGAAGAAAAGGAGGGGCCGAGCCGGGCGAATGCAAACAAAAATCCCCGTCCCGTGACCGATGTTTTGCGGATTGAATCGTGGGCCGGGCGGCGCCTAGGTTCGCAGGCCATGGGAGTCGTTTACCACGAGAACGTTTTCTTTTCAGGCCACGTCCAAGGCGTGGGTTTTCGCTATGCCGTGTTGCAGGTCGCGAAGGAGTATGAGGTGGCGGTAGTGGTCGCTAATCTGGCCGACGGACGGGTGCAGCTTGAGGCGGAGGGGGCGGAGGCGGAAGTGAAGGCGTTTACCGCTGCGGTTGAGGATCGGATGCACGGCTATGTGCGCAAGGCAGAGCGCAGTCACGGACTTCGCGCCGGTCAATTCAACGGATTTAAGATGCTATGACGGACGGGACCGAATCGGCCGTGGAGCTGGAAGGGCTGACCAAGGATTTTGCGACCGGGCTGCGCGGGGTGCGATTGCGGGCGGTGGACCACTTGAGCCTGCGCATCGGCGGGGGTGAAGTGTTCGGCCTGCTCGGGCCCAACGGCTCGGGCAAGAGCACGACCATCAAGGTCATTTTGGGTTTGTTGGCGCCAACGGCCGGAGCGTGCCGGGTTTTTGGCGTGCCGAGTGACCGGGTGGAATCGCGAGTGGCGGTAGGCTATCTGCCCGAAGCGCCGAACTTTTATCGCTTTCTCAGCGGGCGGGAGTTGGTGGCGTTTTACGGGCGGATTTGCGGCTTGAGCGGAGCGAAATTGGTGGCCCGGGTGGCGGAGGTGATCGCGTGGGTCGGGCTGACGGAGGCGGCAGAGCGGCGCGTCGGGACTTATTCGAAGGGGATGCTGCAACGCATCGGTTTGGCGCAGGCGCTGGTGCACGATCCAAGACTGGTGATCCTTGATGAACCGACGGCGGGGGTTGATCCGATCGGCACGGCGGCGATAACGACGCTCATTCGCGGCTTAAAGGCCCAAGGCAAGACGGTGCTGATTACCTCCCATCTCTTGGCTCAGATCGAGGAGGTCTGCGACCGCGTGGCTATTCTGGATCGGGGCCGGTTGTTGGTGAGCGGAACGGTGGCCGAACTGACGATGCCGAAGGGCGGCGGACCTGATCGCATGAGCGGGGCGGAACGGGAGGAATTGAACCAATGGCTGGCCGCCCGGGGGAAATCGCCGACGGCACTCTCGGCCCAATCAACTCGGCTGGATCAGATTTTTATCGAACAGGTGGCGCGGAATCGGCCGAACGAAAGGGAGGAAAGCGCTTGAAAAAGGTGCCGTTTTCACTGGGACGCACGGGATTGATTGCCGCCGTCACGTTGCGCGAGGCGCTGCGGCAAAAGCTCGTGGGTTTGTTGGTGCTGATGGCTGCGGGCTTGGTCGTGGGTGTGCGGGGGTTGCAGGATTTTAATTTCGGCGCGCCGGAGCTGAAGTTCATCGCGGATTTCGGGGATGGGGCGATCGCGGGGTTTGGGGCGGTGCTGGCGATCGTGCTGACGGCGCAGCTCTTCTTCAGTGAGATTGAGAATCGCACCGCGCTCACCCTGCTCGCCAAGCCGGTGTGGCGGACAGAGTTTTTGTTGGGCAAATTTATCGGCGTGGCCGTGGTGCTGGTGACGTTTTGCGGGACGTTGACCGCGACGTTGGCCGTCGTGCTAGGGCAGCGTGAAGCCGGGTTGCGACTGGAGCAGCCCGAGGCCTTTGCCATGGGCGGAGCGGTGAACTATAGCGCCTTAGTCGTCGCGGCGTGGCTGCACGCGCTCAAGTTGATGCTGTTGGCGGCGGGGACTTTGTTGGTGGCGAGCTTCGCCCAGACGCAGATTTACGCTGTGATGATGGGTTTTGCCGGTTTCGTGATCTGCCATTTGCAGGGCTTCGCCCATGGGGCTTACGAGCGGAGCGGGGCCAGTGTGATGCTGATGCCGGTGAAGTTGATCCACTGGATTTTTCCCGATTTCCAACGGTTCGCGGGCGAAGCGGCCGGGGACGTGTCAGCGCTAGGGCTGGGGCTCCTGACGATTTATGCGGCGGGCTACACGGCGGTGGCTTTGGGGCTGGCGGTTTACGTTTTCCGACGACGTGAAGTCTAAGGTCTATTTGCTGGCGATGGTTTTGGTGGTGCTGGCCGCGGCGGGGGGCGGGCTGCGTTATGCGCTCGGGGCGACGAAGGAGGTTCGGGTGAACGAGACGATGACAGAGTCGCCGGGGGCCGGGGCGCTGTTTGGCTGGTTGGGCGGCTTTAAGGCGCTGGCGGCGGATTTTCTTTGGCTGCGGATGTATGCGGGATGGGAGGATCGCGATTTGCCCGGCACGCAGACCCTGATCCGCGCGGTGGTGGCGGTGGATCCCCGGCCGGTTTATTTCTGGCTGAACGGAGCCCGCATTCTCGCCTACGACCTGCCGGTGTGGCGGATCGCGGCGGAAGGTGGCTACGAAGTCGTATCGGCGACGCGGCGGCGTGGGCTCGAAGTCGAGCACGCGCAGATGGCAATCAGGCACATTCAGGCGGCGCGGCGGGTGCAGGCGGGACAGGCTGCGCTCTGGGTTGAGCAGGCGAACATCGAGCTTAACAAGCTCGGAGATTTAGCGGCGGCGGCAGAGAGCTATCGCCGCGCTTGGGCGGAACCGCGGGGACCGTATTATGCGGCGCGCATTTATGGGGAATTGCTCCGAAGGCAGGGGAAGAACGCGGAGGCTTATGCCTGGTTGCGAGAGCTGCATCCCCAGTTGCCGGCCGAGGATGACGCGGCGGATGCGCCCCTAGTGCTGGCGCGGTTGCGGGAGTTGGAAAACGTGTTGGCGGTGCCGGCCGAGCAGCGCTACCGGGCGAAGTGACGAGTGCAGCTTTGACATCGAGGCGGGTAGATTTCTCGATGGCGGAGGTGGCCTCATGTACGATCGATTACGTCCTATTATTGATGGGGCTGAGCCTGCTTTATTTCCCCCGGCAGTGGATGAGCGGGGGGCGCGAGCGGACGCTCAAGAGTGAGCGGCAATTGAAGAATGCGGACAAAAATGAATTCGATTCCAGCCGGCGACGGTTGATCGGGCTGAAGGCCGCGATCGTGTTGGGTGCGCTGTGGGTGCAGTGGATCCGTTACGACCGACGAACGACTCTTTTTGCCCCGGTTTTTTTCGTCAACGGTCTGACGTTCGGACGCGGCGGTTTCTCGCGGGTGGCCTTGGCCCTTGGCCTGATTTGGGCGTTGAATCTGGGGCTACCGGATCCGGCGGCGTTTAATGGGATTCACGCCGCGTTGATTGTGCCCTTTGGGATTTTGTTCGATGGGCCGAGCACCGGGTTTGTCGTTGTCGGGTTCTTCGCCTTTTTTCTGCCGGTGCTGATCAGTCTGCTCGCGAGAAAGCAGGTGATGCTTTTTAATCGTGGGTGTTGAGGTCTTTCAGCCGATGGAAAAATCACCGGTGTGGTCGATCTGGATTGAGGCGACGCGGCCGAAAACGTTGCCGGCGGCGGTGGCTCCGGTACTGGTCGGGACGGCGTTGGCGGCTCACGGGGGCAGCGCCGATTACGCGGCGGCGGGCTTGTGTCTGCTCTTTGCGCTCCTGATCCAGATCGGCACGAATTTCGCGAACGACTACTACGACTTTATTCAAGGAGCCGATTCGGCGAGTCGGGTGGGGCCGAGACGGGCGGTGGCGGCCGGTTTGGTGCGGCCGGCGGTGATGAAGCGGGCGATGGTCGCGGTCTTTGCTTTGGCTTTTGCGGTGGGGCTGGGATTGATCGCGTGGGGCGGACCGGGCCTGATCGTGATTGGCGTGGCGAGTATTGCCTGCGGGGTGGCGTATACCGGCGGGCCGTTTCCACTGGGATACAACGGACTCGGCGACCTATTTGTATTTATTTTTTTCGGGCTGGTCGCGGTCGGCGCGACTTTTTTTGTTCAAGCCGGTGAGATGACGGTGAACGCGATTTTGGCGGCGATCCCGATCGGATTGTTGGCGGCAAATATTTTGGTCGTGAACAACTATCGCGACGTTGAGACCGATCGAGCGGCGGGGAAGCGGACGTTGGTCGTACGTTTCGGGCGCGGTGCGGCCCGGGCGCAGTTTGACGCCTCCTTGGTGGTGGCGTTTGCGCTGCCCCTTGTTTTCTGGGCTCGAGGATTTTCTCCGTGGGTCTTGGCACCGCTGGTACTGGCACCCGTCGCTTGGCGACAGGCGCGGAGATTGAAGGCGAGCGAGACGCCGGCGGAGTTGATCGCCTTGCTGGGCGACACGGGAAAACTGGTGGCGGGATATGCGGTTTTGTTGAGCGGCGGGCTCTGGTTTTGAGCGGCCGCAGTCCAATCGCAGAATCGCGCCGGCGATAGGCTGAGTTTTGCTGTCGGCTTTGAGGGAGTAGGTGACAAGGATGTGCCGGGGGTCGAGTTGCACGGTCCACGGATAGCCGAGATCGGTGGTGGTGCCGTCGACGCGAACGATGATTTCGGGGGCGGTGGCAAAATGGGTGGGTAAAACGGGCCTAGCCACGTTTAGGCGCGGTCAACCGAGCGTAGAAAATAGCCCCCGGTGAAGATAGAGCCCGGGTAGTTTTGTCGGAAAGGTGGCTTGAGGTTCTTGACTCCGCCGGGCGGAGAAAAGTCCAGCCGTAGCTCAGGCAGAGCAAGGTGCCGTCACTGATCTGCAGTAGGCAGGGATCCTGCGACCCTCCGATCGCGTGAGCATAGATGAGGGTGGGCGGCGTCCAGCTCACGCCATCGTGGGCGCGCACGAGCATGAGTTGGCGGTTGGAATCGACGTGGTTGTTCTTTTCTTCGCCGAAGGCTTTCCGGTTAGGCGCGCGGCGAAAAGCGAGTAGGAATTCCCCGCTCGGGCTTCGCACCACCGAAGGGAAAGTCGAATGGAACCGCGGGTGCTCTTAGATGATGAGGTCGCGCTCCTTTCAGAGCTGGGCAAAGCCGAAGGCGGAGGGGGTGGCGCTCAGTCCGAAGGCAGCGCCGAGCGCGGTGAACAAAAATGTGGGGAGGCGGAAACTCATGGTGGAGGTTTACAAAAAAGCCCCGACGTGGGCGTCGGGGCTGGAGGGTTGGCCAAGAGCTCGGTTAGAGCTGGGCGGTGAGTTTGGCCTTGAGGGCGGCCTTGGGCATCATGCCGACGATTTGCTCGACGACTTTGCCGCCTTTGAAAAGGAGCATGGTCGGGATGGCGCGGATGCCATATTCGGCGGCGATCGTGTCGTGATCGTCGATGTTGACCTTGGCAATTTTCACTTGGCCGTCCATCTCGGTCGCAATCTCCTCAAGGATCGGCGCGATGGCTTTGCACGGTCCGCACCAAGGAGCCCAAAAGTCTACAAGCAGGGGAGTGGTCGCGGAGGCGACGGTGGTTTTAAAGTCGGCGGTGGTGAGATCGGCAATTTTTTCGGACATGGTGGAATGGGCGTCAAAGGAAGGAGGTGGGGAATAGGGCGAAAGGCAAGTGGCGGCTCGGGGCTGCGGGCTAGCGCGGGGTAGATTTTTGGAGAATCTCGGCGAGTTCGTTCGGATCGATCTTATGCAGCGGTTTTCCGCGGGTTTTTAGTTCCTCGAAAGTTTTTACTACGGTCTCCGTCATCCGGTCGTGAGTCTCGGCGGAGCCGCCGACGATGGCGAATTGCTCGCCGGTGGTGAGCCGTTTGTGGCCATCGTTGTTATCCAATCCGAGCCCGAGGAGGCCGGCTTTGGGCGCGGGAGGTTTTCGCTTTTTGGTCACGCGAGCAACGTGCTTGGGGCGGCCGCAGTTTCAAGCGGGTTTTCTTCGCGCGCGGTGCAGACGATGTCGGTGAAGGCCTCGTGCTGGGTGAGGTGAAATTTTCCGAGGCGCGTAAGTTCGAGCACGGCCAGAAAGGTGGCGACGAGTTGGCGGAGAGTCGTGCCGCCGGGGAATAGTTCGGAAAAGATGAACGACTTCTCGGTCCGAATGCGGGCGAGCAGCCACTCCATCTGATCGGAGACGGTGATCGTTTCGTCGTGAATTTCGCCGACGACGAGTTTCTCGGCGAGCCGGCGAAGGACGATATTGAAGGTGTTCCAAAGGTCGATCCGGCCGACTGCTTGCAGGGGGCGCTCGCTGAGCTCGGCGGAGAGCGACGAAACGTGACGCTCCATCAGGTCCTGTTGACGGCGAATGATCGCGGCAAGTTCGCCGGCGGCTTCCTTGAATTTTTTGTATTGGAGCAGCTGGTGGACGAGCTCCCAGCGAGGGTCGATGTCGTCGTCCGGGTTGGCGTTGGGGTCGATCGCGTGGAGGCCTTTGGGCAGGAGGAGCCGGCTCTTTATCTCCATCAACGTAGCGGCCATGACAAAGAATTCGCCGGCGACGTCGAGGTCGAGTGATTGCATCGCCCGAAGGGCTTCGAGGTATTGCTTCGTGACCGACTCGATCGGGATATCGTAGATGTCGATCTCGCTCTTGCGGATGAGAAAAAGCAGCAGATCAAGCGGGCCTTCGAAGACCTGAAGTTTGATGCGGTAATCGGTTTCGGGAGCCACGGTGCGGAGAGGTTTGGGCGGCGATGGGGCGCGGCAAATAAAAACGCGCGCCGAAGGCGATTCGGTTACTGCCGGTGCAGGGTGGCGACGAAGAAGCCGTCGGTATTGTGGTGGGCGGGGAGAATGGTGAGGCCGCCGGTCGCGGCGTCGGCGGTGAAGCCAAAAGCCCGGTCGGGCGCCGGGAGCTCCGGGGCAAACGAGGAGTTGGCGGTAAGAAACGCCCGGATCACATCTTCGTTTTCAAAGTGGCTGAGTGAGCAGGTGGCATAGATGAGCTGGCCGCCGGGTCGAACAAAGGCCGCGTAATGAGTGAGGAGCGCGAGCTGTTGCTCGGCGGCCGCGGTGACTTGGGCGGGCGTCGTGGTCCACTTGAGGTGAGGAGACCGGCGCCACGTGCCGGTGCCGCTGCACGGGGCGTCGACGAGGACCCCATCGTAAAGCGCAGTGGGCGCGGCTGGGAGGATTGCGATATTGTTGAGCCGGGCGCGGGTGGCGCGGATTTGAAGTTCTTTGAGGGCGCTGGCGCGGATGTCGTAGGCGTCGATGTGGCCGTTGGGGCCGAGGATTGCGGCGAGTTGCAGGGCTTTGCCGCCGGCGCCGGCGCAGGCGTCGAGCCATCGTCCGCCGGGGGAGATCGCAGCGGAGGCGAGAATCAGTTGCGAACCGAGATCCTGGACTTCGACGAGGCCGGAGAGAAAGGAGCTGGTTTTGGTGATATCGGCATCAGAGAGCAGCTCGAGCGCGCCGGGTTGGACGGCGGCAGGACGGGTGGCCCAGCCGAGGCTCGCGAATTCGGCGAGCACGGGTGCAGGGTCGGGCGTTTGCAGGCGGAGCCAGACGGCGGCGCGAGCGTGCAGGGCGTCGAGGTCGGGCGCGACGCCGGCGGCGGGGCAATGACGGGCCAGCCACGCGGGTAGGAGCAGCGACGGGTCGAGGTGGAGGTGGGCAGCTCGAGACGCGATGGAAGCAGGGCAACGAGGCCAGTCGCCACTGGTGCCGGTGCGGTAGGCTTTGGTGGCGGGAAGATCGGCGGCTAGCCAAGCCACGATCGTGGAGGCGCGGGCGGGATCGGTGTCGAGCAGCGGCTCAATCCACGGGAGGTAGCGCAGCGTCGTGTAGATGAGCTCGCGGTAAAGTTTCCGGTCGCGGGAGCCGAAGGAGCGATTGGCGGCGAACTCCTGTTGAATTCGCAGGGGCAACGATGGGTCCGTGTTCCAGTGCGGGCGCAGCACGGAGAGGAGGCGGAGGAATACTTTTTGTTGGCTGCCGAAAAGGGACATGGTGGGCGATTGGGAGTTGAAGATAGAAAGTTTTGGCGGCGCGGAGCAGAAATCGCCCGCAAGCGGGCGCCCACGTCGGATCAGAGCAGGTGGTTCAGAAATTGCGGGCCGCGACTTGGACGTTGAAGCCGAAGCCGTTTTCGCGGCGACGACCTGAGTAGACGGAAACGACGTATTCGATGAGCCAAGTGTTATCGAGATTCTGGGCGAGACCGTAGGCCTGTTCGTTGAGGCGGCGTTCGCGGGCGTCGTATTCGAAGCGGGCGAGCGCGTCGTAGGTTTCGTTCAGATGGATGCGTCCCTCGATGCGGTAGTCTTCGCTCTCGCGGCGAAGAAAATTGGTGGCAAAGCGGAGCGACCAAGCATCGCCGTCGCGGAGCGTGATACCGGTGTTGAGCTCCTGGAGTGTGCCGGTGCGCGGCGTGAAGCTCTCGTAGAGGTCGAATTGAAGCCACGGGGCCGGCATCAGGGCAATTTCGGTATGGACCGCGGAGAAGTCGCGTTCGCCCGGGCCGCGGTGAAACCGGAAATCGACGGCGTTGTTGAAGACGAGCAGGTCGCGCGAGCCGTAGGTGGCGTCGCGGGTCTGGAGGGTGTTGTCGAGGCCGAGACGCAGGGTGTTGGTGGCGCGGAGATCGTCGATGCTACGCTGCTCGCCGAGGCCGAGAGGACGCAGGTAACTGGTGAGAGGCTCGCGGCGGTCGATTTCGGGAATGAAGCGGCGGCCGAGGTCGCCTTGCGGAATGTAACGGTAGCTCAACTTTGGGGTCACGAGATGGCGCAGGCCGTCTATTTTCCACCGGGGGTTTGTGTAGGCGTAGGTGGCGCTGGCCCGGAGAGCTGCGTCGACGCCGACCTCACCGAGGGCGCGAGTGTAGCGGCGGCTGGCCTCGGAAGCACCGGCGGGGTTCGAATAGTGGGTTACTCGGGCGCCGGCGGTGGGCGTAACGGTGAGCCATTCGCGGGGCGTAAACGGCCGGGTCAGCGCGTAGTAGGCGTCGGCGCGATCGCTGGCGAGGCGGGGGGCAATCGCCCCGGGAGGGCGCTCGCGGAGGGACACGACGCTGGCTTGGGCGCGTTGATAAATGCCGTGACCGATTGCGGTGGGGAACAGGTCGTAGCGCAACTCGGGGAGGCGCTCTTGCACGGACTCAAAGGAATTGGGCTGGAGACGGGCGAAGAGTGAGATCGAGTAGTTGTGACCGGTGTAAAGCGACTCGATGAAGTTATTGGGGGACTGGACGGGGAGGAAGGTCCTGGGGCGAAAATCGCGAATAACCTCGGAATCGCTCCACAGGTTAAAATGAGCCGCAAGCGTGAGGTTTTCGGTGAAGTGCTGGGTGTGTTGCCATTCGGCATGACTGCGGTCTTCAGGGACGGGGCGACGGAGCACATCGGTGAGTTTCCCACCGGAGTCGCGAATGTAACCGGAACGAAAGAGACCGCGGAGGTTTTGGCCGTTGTTTTCGCCGAGGTAGCTGGCGGAAGGACCGGTCATGAAGCCGCGCGCCGTGTAGAAGCCGATATCGGCTCCGAGTTTTACCCCGGCAGCGACGGGGACGCGAAGCCCGGCCTCGAGATAAGCGCCGAGGAACTGTCGATAGCCGGCGGTGGCGGAAACGTAGGAAATGAGAGGTTCGTTCAGGTTTTGTTGAATCTTGGGTAGAGGAATCGGCTGGTTCCGACCCAGACCGAAGCGGGTGTCTTCGCTGCGAAGATCGCGACCGTGCGCATAAAGCAGACGACCGGATTGAACCGTCGGCTGCCACCGGCCGGGCTCGCGAAACGTGACGGTGGCGGAAGAGACGCTGAGTTCATCAACGGTGCCGGAGGCCGTGGCACCGGAAACGTAGAATGGATAGGAGCCGACGCGGATCGATTCAGCGGTAAAAGCCGCGGTGCGCCGTTGGTAGACCAATTTTTGGGCGATGAGCCGCTGGGGACCGCGGGTTAGGGTGACATTCCCGGTGGCGGTGGCGACGTTGGTCTTGAGGTTGTAGCGGATCTCGTCGGCCGTGAGAAGCGAGGGACCATCGCTGAGGCTGGCCTTGGTGAAGACGGTGTCTCCCGTGGTGGCGTCTATCGTGAAGCTCTCGTATTGGACCTCGGGTTGAGCATTGGGCGTCTGCCCGGTGGCGTGCGGGTAGGCAGCGAGCAAAGCGATGGAGACGAAAATGAGACGACGAAGCACCAAGTGAGCAAAGGAGTCGCCTACGGCGCAAGCAAGCCTACGGGAACGGGCGGCAGGCTGGCGTAGTTTTAGCTTTTGCCGGGTTCCGGCGCGCCTCATGGTGCGCCGAGTTCATGCCAAAAACAACGACGCCGCTCCCGGTCCCTCCCAATGAAGTCGCCTCGCTCCGAGCCGAGGTGCGTGCGCTCGGCAGCGCGCTTGGCCGCGTGATCACTCGATTGGAGGGTCCGGAGACCTTTACCACTGTCGAGGCCTTGCGACAGTTGGCCAAGGCGCGGCGTGCGGGTGACGAGAAAGCGGCGCGTGGTTTAGCGGCGCGGATCGCAGAGTTGAGTCCGGTTGAGGCGTTTAACCAAGCGATGGCGTTCACGCTCTATTTCGAGTTGGTGAATCTCGCCGAAGAGAATTTCCGAATCATGCTGTTGCGTCAAAGGCGCGCTGCGCGCGGCAAAGAAGGTGCGGCGAGCCCGCCGATGCGTGAATCAATCGAAGCGGCGGTGATCGAGTTGAAACGACGCGGAGTGGGTGCGGCCGCACTGCAGGCCTTGCTGGACCGGCTCATGATCGAGCTCGTGTTTACGGCACACCCGACGGAGTCGAAGCGGCGAACCTTGCTCACGAAGTTGCGCCGACTGGGCGAGATCTTGCGGTTGCGCTCGCAGCCCGCGCTGTTGACCGATCCCGCGTTGCTGGAGGCCGAATGTGTTGAGCGGGAGATCGCCTCGCTATGGTTGACCGATCGTAGCCGCGCGGCCCGGCCGGAGGTGACGGATGAAGCGAAGACGGGGCTGTGGTATTTTGACACGACGCTGTTCGAAACCCTGCCGCGTTTGCACGCCGACATGAAGCGTGCGCTCGGGCGGCATTATCCCACGGTCAAGCCGCCGCGGCGTTGGCTGGCGTTTGGTTCGTGGATCGGTGGAGACCGCGACGGCAACCCCGGGGTAACGGGGGCGGTGACGGCGGAAGTCCTCTTGCTGCATCGGCGACTCGCGATCGAGAAGCTGCGCCTGGCGTCGAGGGATCTGGCGCGCTCACTCACGGTGAGCGACCGGAGAGATTCGGTGGTGCCGGCGTTGAAGCGAGAGCTGCGGGAAAACTTGCATCTTTCGAAGCACGTCGAGGAGTTGAGCAAACGCTATCCGCACGAGCCGTATCGACTCGTCTTGGGTGTGCTGCGCGCGCGGCTGGCGCAGGCGGTGAACGAAGTACGGGACGGAAGCGTGCTCTCTTCGGACTCGTTGGTCGGCGGGTATCTCGACCGATCGACGGTGGAGGAAACGCTCGAGACAATCCGAGTGAGCCTAGCCGCGGGGAAGGGGGCGATGTTGGTCGAGGGCGATTTGAAGGTAATGGGCGAGCAGTTCGAGGTGTTTGGCCTGCACACCGCCAGGTTGGATATCCGTCAGCATTCATCGCAGCACGAAGCGGCGGTGGCTGAGATTCTCCGGCGCGGTGACTATGGGGCGCTGACTGAAGTGGAGAAACAGACTCTGCTTTTGGCCGAGCTAGCTAAAGCCACGGTTTTGCCGGCGGCGACGGTGGCGAATTACTCGGCAGGCACGAGGCACGTGTTGGATCCGCTCGCGCTTGCGGCGCGGGCGGTGGAGCGGTTTGGCGCCGAGGCGCTGGGCGTCGCGATCATCAGCATGACGGACGGAGTGTCGGATGTGCTGGAGTTGGAGCTCTTGCAGAAACTCACCGGCGCGGCGCTTCCGATGGCCCCGCTGTTTGAGACGTTGAATGATTTGGAGCGGGCGCCGGATATTTTGGCGACGCTCTTTACGTTGCCCGGGCGGGAGAAACCGTCGCACCAGCATGTGATGCTAGGATATTCGGACAGCAACAAAGACTGCGGCTACGTGACCGCGAATTGGGCGCTGTTTGAGGCGCAAGCGGCCATCGCGCGCGTGGGACTTGAACAGGGAGTGAAGATCACGCTTTTCCACGGCCGGGGCGGCAGTATCGCGCGGGGCGGCGGCCCGGCGGCCAAGGCGATTCTGGCCCAGCCGGCCGGCCTACGCGACGGAGGAATCCGCGTAACCGAGCAAGGCGAGGTGCTTTCCACGCGGTATCATGATCCCGATCTGGCGCATCGTATTCTCGAGCAGATGGCCTATGGCGTAATGCTTGGAGCGCATGCGGCGGAAACCAAGGCCGAGGTGCCGGCGGAATGGCGCGAAGCGATGGCGGCGATGAGCTCAGCGGGCTTCGCCGCCTACAAGGCCATTGTGCACGACGATCCGGAGTTTCTCGTCTTTTGGAAGCAGGCGACGCCGATCGACGAAATCAGCAATCTGAAGTTTGGATCGCGGCCGACCTTCCGGCGGGCGACGACCAGCGTCGAAGATCTCCGGGCGATTCCCTGGGTGTTTTCCTGGATGCAGAGTCGTTTCAATTTCCCCGGGTGGTTTGGTTTGGGCTCGGCCCTCGAGGCGATTTTGCAACGGGGCCCTGCGGGCAAAAAGCTGTTGAGGACCATGCACCAGGAGTGGCCGTTTTTTCAGACCATGATCAACAATGCCCAACTCACGATGCACAAGGCGGACATGGGAATCGCGTCCCTTTACGCCGAGTTGGTCGACGACCCCAAGATTCGGAAGCGAATTCTTGGCCGGCTCACGGTTGAGTTTGAGCGAACGGCGCGAACGATTCTCGCGGTCACGGGCGAGCGGCAGATGTTGGCGCGGGAACCGGTGCTTTTGAAGTCGGTGCAACTGAGGAATCCTTATATCGATCCCCTCAACTACATCCAGGTCGACATGCTGCGCCGTCTTCGGATTCAGGCGGCGGGCAAGAAACTCTCCTCGGGGGACGCCGAAGCGGCGCGGGCCGTAGTGGAGTTGACGATCAATGGAATATCGGGGGGGCTGAAGAACACGGGTTAGGCCCCGTGGGTGAGAACACAGATCGGTCAGTATTCGCGACTAGACGAGAGGGGTGGCAGGAGTCACGGTCGCGGTGTTTCCATCGTGATAACTTCTAAATCTGATCTGGCGGCTTTGCTCAGCGCAACTCACGCGGCGCCCCATGGGGTGCTTGGGATGCACCCCCACCAGCGCGGTCGAAGCCAAGGTGTGGTGGTCAGGGCTCTGGTATGCGATGCGGTGAGCTGTTCGGTCGTCGAGCTCGATGCAAAAGTTCAGTCGGTGCATGCGTTGAAGCGGCTGACGGACGAAGGTTTTTTCGAAGGTTTCATCGCCAAACGTCCCGAGATTTTTCGGTATCAGTTGCGCGCCACTTTTCCCAACGGTGAGACCCGGCAGTTTTTCGATCCTTACAGCTTTCTGCCGACATTGAGCGCGCAGGATCTCTACCTGTTCAATGAGGGCAACGAGCACCGTGTTTTCGAAAAGCTCGGAGCGCATCCGCGGGAGATCGGAGGTGTTCCCGGGGTGGCCTTTTCCGTTTGGGCACCGTCTGCTGCCCGCGTCTCCGTCGTGGGAGATTTCAATCGTTGGGATGGACGGTTCTTTCCCATGCGGCCCTTGGGCGCTTCAGGCGTGTGGGAATTGTTTGTGCCCGGGCTTGGGGCCGGCGAGCTCTACAAGTTTGCGATTCGCACCCAGTCGGGCAGGGTGAGTGTGAAGTCAGATCCTTACGGAACTTTTTTCGAAGCACCGCCGGGGAACGCGGCGATCGTTTGTGCGACGAATGAATTTAAATGGAGTGACCGGGACTGGATGGATCGGCGGAAAGCGGAGGCGAACCAGCTGGATCGCCCGATCTCCGCTTACGAGTTGCACCTTGGTTCATGGAAGCGAAAGCCGGAGGACAACAACCGCCCGCTCACCTATCGCGAGCTCGCCCCGGAACTCGCCGACTATGTGGTCGAGATGGGGTTCACCCACGTTGAGATCATGCCGATCGCCGAGCATCCGTTCGATGGTTCATGGGGCTATCAAGTCACCGGCTTTTTCGCTCCGACTCAACGATTCGGAACCCCGGAGGATTTCGCCTGGTTCGTCGACCACCTGCATCAACGGGGAATCGGGGTCATTTTGGACTGGGTGCCGGCTCACTTTCCTCGCGACGCGTTCGCCTTGGCGGAGTTTGACGGGAGTCACCTCTACGAACACGCCGATCCTCGCCAAGGGGCGCACATGGACTGGGGCACGCTGATCTTCAACTATGGACGCAACGAAGTGCGGTGTTTCCTGATTGCGAGCGCCTTGGCCTGGCTGGAGCGGTATCACCTCGACGGCCTGCGCGTGGATGCCGTGGCGTCGATGCTCTATCTCGATTACTCGCGTACGGAAGGGGAGTGGATTCCGAACAAGCACGGTGGTCGGGAAAATTTGGAGGCGATCGAGTTTCTGAAGCAGGTGAACGATTTGGTTCATCACTACCACCCCGGCGTGATGATGATCGCGGAGGAGAGCACGTCATTCCCCCAAGTGACCCGTCCGACCGGCGACGGCGGCTTGGGCTTCGATTATAAATGGAACATGGGCTGGATGAACGATACACTCCGATATTTTGCGAAAGAACCGGTGCACCGTCGCTGGCACCAAAGCGACCTTACCTTCGGGATGCTCTACCAGTATGCGGAAAACTTTGTGACCGTGTTTTCGCATGATGAAGTGGTGCACGGGAAGGCCTCGATGCTTTTCAAGATGGGCGGGTGGCACATTCCCGAGAAGGCCGCAAATCTGCGCTCTTTGTATGCCCACATGTGGTGTTACCCCGGAAAAAAACTTCTCTTTATGGGCGGTGAGTTTGCGCAGTCACGGGAGTGGAATCATTCGACCAGTCTGGATTGGCACCTTTGCCTATATCCGGATCATGAGGGGGTGCGGCGTCTGGTGCGGGATTTGAATAAGCTCTACGTCAACGAGCCGGTGCTCAGCCGAAATGATTACAATCCTAACGGTTTCCGTTGGGTCACTTGTCACGACGCCGATGCGAACCTGATCGCTTACCTGAGAATGGATGTCTTCGAGCAAACGCTCTTCCTGATCGTGGCCCACTTCGGCGGAGCGACCCGCTCTTATTCGGTGGGGGTGCCGCGTCGTGGCTTCTGGCGGGAAGTGATCAATTCAAACAGCGAGTATTACGGAGGAACCGGACTGGGCAATGAGGGTGGCCTCGAGGCCTCGGCGATTGAGCGGGACGGATTTGCGCAGTCGGTAAACGTCAAGCTGGCTCCACTTTCGACGAGCGTCTTCCGGTGGTCGGCCGGTTGAGCGATCTATTTTTTGATCGGTCTTTTTGGGCGCCGGCCCGGTCAAGACCGGGTTGATGCAGCGCTGGAGTTGGGGAGGTGAAATACGCGCATCGGTTCGGAATTTTTGATTTCGATCACGCCCGTACTGCGGTGATTCCCCGAAATCTGGGCCACTTGTGATGTTAGTCTGCGGCCTTAAAAGGAACCCAGATTATGAAAGGCAAAAGACCCACGACCGAACAGAAGATCCGCATATTGCGGGAAGCCGATGGCGGCAAAAGCGGTGCGACTCGGAAAGCCCGATGGGGACATCGGGCTCCACCCGGGGCTGCATGAAATCGAATCCACGGGCAAGATGCCCGTGCCACTTTGGAGGGCGCGGTGTTGCTACTCGGTGGGTTTGGGGCCAGGCTTGGGGGCGGGGAGGACGGTGACCCGGGAGACGCGCGCGGCGGGAAGGTATTGTTTGGCCAGAGCGGACAATTCTTCGGCGGTGATCGCTTCAATGTCGGCGATGCGGGTGCGCGCCCACTCCAGGCGCTCGGGTTTCTCTTGCGCGCGGCTCAGGACGGCGCCGAGCCAGTAGCCGTTGGTGCGGATGTTTTCGCGGCTCGAGGTAAGGACGGGTTGCTTGGAGCGTTCGAGTTCTTCAGCGGTGACGCCTTTCTCGGCGAGGTCGGCGGCGAGCGCCACGACGACATCGGCGATCTCCTGCGCTTTAGCGGGGTCGACGCTGACTTGCGCGACGAAGAAGCCGTAGCCGGGATAAACATCGCTCAGCGAGCTGCCGGCAGTGGGGCTGTAAGCACCGCCGAGTTCCTCGCGGACTTTGACGCGCAGGCGGTCGCTGAGGACTTTAGCGAGCATTGAGAGCCTTTGGGTGCGCTTGAAATCCATCGCGTCGGTCGAGGGCCAATAGAGGCCGATGAGGCCCTTGGGAATATCAGTTTCGACGGTGTAGGACTTCGTCAGCGGCTCGGCGGGCATCGTGACTTTGCGCTGAGCGGCGAGGTCGGGTTTGGGGGAGCGGGTCGGCAGGGCGCCGAAGGTCTGGGCGATAGCGGCGAGGGTGGGCTCGAGTTTGAAATCACCGACGACCGCGAGTTCAATGGCTCCGGTGGCCAACTGAGGTGCGAGCCAGGTGCGGACCTCGGCGACGGTGCGTTGGTCCATAATGGCTTTGGGCGGGAGGCCGAAGCGAACGTCGCCGTTGGCGAGCAGACGGCCGAATTCGAGGCTGAGCGGGCCGCTAGGGACCCGGGCAAATTGGAGGTAGGTCTGCTCGAGGCTTTTTTCGGCTTGGCGGGCGGCCTCGGCGCGGTAGCCGGGGTCGGTGATTTTGGCGGCCATCAACTGGAGTTGCAGCAGCAAATCGGCGGGATTGGTGGTGCCCGTGACTACGAGCGCGTCGCCCGCGACGTTAAGGGCGGCGCCCGCGGTCTTGCCGGCGAGGAGGCGGCGAAGGTCGTCCGTGCTATGGCGGCCGAGGCCGCCGGCGTTCAAGGTCATGTTGGCGTAGGTGGTGAGGCCGGGTTGCGTGAGAGGTTGGGTGAGGATACCGTCGCCGATACGAGCGCTTAAGATGATGCGGCTGGCTTCGAACGGGGTGGGCTTGAGATTGACGCGGACGCCGTTGGCGAAGGTGACGAGGGTAATGCCGAGGTCCTCGACCGTGGTGCGAGCGGTGATGGTGCCGGGTGCGCCGAAATCGGTGTAGGCCCAGACGGCTTCAGCCTCGGCGGCGGGGGCGGCGACAGGGACGGCGGCGGATTTCTCATAGGCGGCGGCGAGCAGGGCGGGGGCTTCGGCGACGGAGATTTTTGCGTTGCCGGTGACGGAGACGATACGGCCGGTGGAAGCCCAAGCGGCGCGGAGTGCGGCGAGGCAGTCGGCGGGTGTAATTTTTTCGAGGGCGGGGCGGTAGAGATCGAGGTCGACGGAGGGATGGGTGAAGACGTTTTCACCGTTGATCGCAGAGGCGAGGGCGGTGGCGAGAGAGCCGGAGCGGCGGGTGGCGGCGGCTTTCACGGACTGCTCGACGGAGTTGATAAAGGTAGCGGTGACTTCGCGGAGTTCGGCGACAGAGAAGCCGTGGGCGAGGGCGCGGCGGAGTTCCTGGTCGGCGACGGCGAGGGCGGCGGACCATTGGTCGGCTTTGCAGGTGAGCTCGATATAGGCTTCACGAAAGACGTCGAAGTTGTCGTCCACAGAGGTGGAGCCCGAGGAAAACGGGGCGTTTTCTTTTTTGGCGAGGGTGGAGAGGCGGCGGCTAATGATGGCGTTGGCGAGCGTGCGGGGAAGGTCCTTGAGTCGATTGGCGACGGTGTCGGCCTCGAATCCTTGAGGGGTGAGAGTCATGATGGCGACCGCGGTCGCGGGCGCCTCGACTTCAGGGTGGTAGTAGGTGCGGAGGCCGGAGGTGGCGGCAACGGTGCCGCGGTCGGGCTCGGGGCGGACGGGGGCGCGGGCGACGAACGGCGAGAACGCGTCGACGAGTTGTTTTTCAAAGGCATCGACGTCGAAGTCGCCAACCGCGATCACGGTGATTTTTTCGGGACGATACCAGGTGTTGTAGAATTCAACGAACCGCTCGCGCGGGGCACCTTCGATGACCGAGGTGAGACCGATCGGGATACGCTTGGGGATGAGCGTGGCAGGGAGGTTGAACTCCCAAGCGGCAACCCGCGTGCGAAAGCCGATGGTGTCGCGGTCGCGTTTTTCGCTGATGATAATGCCGCGCTCCTTGTCGATCTCGTCGTTGCGAAGGAGGAGGCCGCCGGCATAGTCGGTGAAGACTCGCAGACCCTGGTCGAGGGTGGCAGGGTCGGTCTTGGGGAGCTCGAGCTTGTAGACGGTGCGGTCGAAAGAAGTGAAGGCGTTGAGGTCGTTGCCGAAGCCCATGCCGAGGCGTTGAAGGACCTCGAGCAGGGAGCCGGGCGGGAACTTCATACTGCCGTTAAAGGCCATGTGTTCGAGGAAGTGGGCGACGCCGCGCTGGGCCTCGGTCTCATGGAAGGAGCCGGCGGCGACCTGGAGGTGGAGTGAGGCACGGTTTTTCGGCTCGGCGTTGCGGAGTAAGGCGTAGCGGAGGCCGTTGGGCAACGTGCCGTAGCGGACGGCGGGGTCGGGCTTGAGGTCGCTGGTGACGTGGGCGAATTGAGCGATCTGCGGCGGGGGCAGGGATGGGGCGGCGTGGGCGGGGCCGGCAAGAAACGCCAGCGAGCACAGCCGGGAGACGCAGGAGCGGAGGTTGGGCATAAGATGAACGTTTAAGAGAGGCCGGTTGAGCAAAGTCACAAAGCGTAAGAACGGCGAAATTAGGCCGGAAAGGCGTGGGGGTGGGCGGGCGACGTTTTCGTGAGCAGCGGCCGGTGGCGGGCGAGCTCGGGGCGGCCGGGGGCGGGTCGGAGACCCGGCTCTACTTGGTTTAGAAATTGCGGCGGAGTTGGAGCCAGATGGTGCGGCCGGCGAGGCTGTCGAAGGGGGCGATGCCGCGGTCGGCGCTGGCGGCCCAAAAACGGGGCGCACGGTCGAGGACGTTTCTCACCCCGAACGTGAGCGAGGTGCCGTCGAGCAGGTGGGACCAGCGGCCGGCACCCGTGAAGCGGTAGCCGACGAAGAGATCGTGGTTAATTGCCCACTCGGCGCGGTCGCTGCCTTGCAGAGCGTAGTCGGTGGGGCGGGCGAGGATGTCGTCGAAGTAGCGGCCGCTCCACCCAAAGGTGTAGCGGCGGCCTTCCCAGCGGGCTTGGGCGTTGCCGTTCCATTCGAGTTGTTGCGCGGCGCTCGCCAAGGGATTGCCGACTTGCTCGTCGGCGGTGGAGCTGGCGGTGGCCTGCACTTTGTAGCTGAAGTTGCGGGTCGCGGTGAGGGTCAAGATGAGGTTGCCGCCGCGCACGTCGCGCAGGGTGTGCTCGGCGGAGAGGTCGAGACTCTTGGAACTGATCTGGCGGAAATTCACGCCACGGGCATCGACGAAGGTGATGGGGCCGACCCCGCTGGGGTGGCCGTCGGGGGCGCCGCGCGTGATGCGGCCGGGGAGATCGGCTTCGAGGTCGATGGCGGCTTGCGGGGCGATGCCGGAGATCGCGTTGTCGCGGACGCTGCGGATGTAGTCAACTGAGAGCCGGAGGCCGCGCAGCCATTTGGGGTTGAGGATGAGGCCGATGTTGTCGGACCGGGTGCTCTCGGGGTCGAGGTCGGGGTTGCCACCGGTGCGATACTGGTTGGCGGCGAGGGTCTGGGTTTGGTTGCGCCGAGGGTCGGTGACGGCGTTGGGGAATGGTGTCGTGGGCAGCGCAGACTCGGTGACTTGCGCGAGCGTGGGCGGCTTGAAGCCGATGCTCCGCGAGGCGCGAAGAGTGACGCCTTCGAACACGATGTGTTTTGCGCCGGCCGAGTAGAGGTAGGGTTGGGAGCGGTATTCGACCGGCACGCCGGCGGCGGTGAAGCCGTTGCGTTCCTCGTCGGCGAGACGGCCGGCGAGGGTGAACTCGAGCGAGCGGACCAGCGGCACGCGTTGTTTTTCGGAAAGGACAGGGACGGCGGTCTCGGCGTAGACGGCGTAGTTGTCGAAAACGAATTGACGGACGGGATTGTCGATAGCGATGAGCGCGGTATTAACCGAGGTCGTGCCGCCAGTCGGGATGCGGGGCTCGCCGGTCGCGGCGTCTTGGAACTGCTGGAAGGTGCGGCTGTAGTATCGGTCGGAACGGGTCCATTCCACGCCGGCGGTGAGTTCGACGAGCCCGGTAGGCAGACGGAAGAGCGGCCCGGAGGCCTTGAAGCCGGCTTGATAGTGGCGGGTTGCACTGTCGAGAATGCCGCGCAGGGCGATGTAGTTTTCGTAGAACGAGGGCGCGGCAAACGGGGTGACGCGGGGATCGACGAAGGGGTTGTAGGTGCCGTTGAGGAAGGCGTTGGTCCAGCCGCCGTAGGGTTCGAAGAACTGCTCGCTGGGAAGAATGCTGCGGTTGCGGGCGTAGTTGAAATCAAGGTAGCCGCGCCACTCGCCGAGGCGGCCGCGCAAGGTGCCGGTGAGTTCGGTAACCGTGTTAAGCGGATCGTTGTTCAGCTCGGGACGGTTGGTTTTTGGGTCGATGAGATTGACGAATACATTCTGGCCGAAGGGGTTGGAAGGCGCGGCGGCAGGGACGCGGGGCGTCGCGCCGAACGGACCGGCGAGAATAAAGTTGAAAGCCGTCGGCGTGCTGCCGACCCCGTCGTTCTGGGAGTAGCGGTAGTCCAGTGAGAGCCTCCAGTTTTCGCCGAGCTTCCGGTCGAGGCCGAGGTTGAATACGGTGTCAATAGCTTCAACGCCAATGCGGGAGTCCTTGGCTTGAAGGGCCGAACCGGATTCGCCTTCGGAAAGCGCAAGATTGTAGACGCCGGGCGCGTAGGCCGAGAGACCGACGCGGCCATTAGAGCCGGCGGGGACGGAGGTGAAATTGGCGGTGCCCGGGCCAAAGAGGCCGGCGGTGGCGACCGTGGTGACGGTGCGGATGTTGGGGGTGGCCCCGCTCGGCGCACCGATGGTGCGGCTGAGCAGGCGGGTGGGATCGCGCTCCACCACGAGGCCGCGCCAGCGTTCGATGCTGACATCGGCCCGGTCGCGGGAACGCAGCGGATCGCTGGCGCTGTAGCCGGCGGAAACGCGAAGCGTGAATCCGAATGGGATCGGGCGGTTGTAGGTGAGGTCGACGCCGCGGCGCGGGGCGAATACATCGCTGGGCGACTCGAAGTTAAAGCTGAGCTGGCCGCCGTGATAATCGAGGCGCGTGATGATGTTGATGACGCCGCCGGTTGCGTTGGCGCCGTAGATGGCACCGGCGGCGGAAGAGAGAATCTCGATGCGCTCGACGGAACCGATCGGGATGCCCTGGAGATTTGGCGTGGCGTTGGACGAATCGATTTCGGTGCCCTGATATTGAGGGACCATGCGGCGACCGTTGAGCAAAAAGACGGTTTCGGTTTCGCCCCAGCCGCGGAGGTTCACGCGGCTCATGCGCAGGGTCGGGTTGTTGCCCAAGCCGTCGAGCTCGCTCGGGATGTCGGAATTGAAATTCTGCGCGAGGCGGTTTTGCAGGAAATCTTGGAGGCCGGGGGAGCCAGAGGCCTGAATCTCGGCGCTGCTAAACGTCGTGAACGGCAGCGAGTCGTCGCGCGTGCGGGGCAGGTCGAGGTTGGCGGTCGTGAAGGCTTTCGGGCGGCCTTCGGTGACCTCGAGGGCTTCGAGGGCGAGCACGCCGTCGCGGCGTTTTTCGCTCGCGACGTAGGGGGCCATCTGGACGACGCCTTCTTTTTGCGCGGGCATTTCGATGGCGCTCACGAGAGTGCGGCGGCTAGGGTTGACGGTGACGTCGGTAAGCTGGGTGTTGACCATTTTCTCGGCGGTGATGTCGAGCGTGTGCATGCCGGCGGGGACATCGGTGATGAGGAATCGGCCGCGCGGATCGGCGACGACGGAGCGGCCGGTGCCGGTGACGATGATGCGGGCGTTTTCGACGCCTTGGCTGGAATCGGCGCGGCGCACGACGCCTTCGATGGAGCCGGGGCGGCCGTCGGGCGCGGCGAGGACGACGAAGCGGCTCGGGCCGGTTTGCTGCGCGCCGAGGCCGGTGCCGGCGAGGAGACTTTGCAGCGCGGTGAGCGGCTCCAACTCGCCTTTGACGGCGCTGGCGGTGCGGGCCTGGAGATCGGCGGCGGAGTAGAGAACCTCGACGCCGGCCTGTTGCCCAAAGAGTTGGACAGCGGCGAGGGCCGGTTGCGCGGGCACGTCGAACTTCGCCGGAGCGCCGTGGGCCGGCTGCGCGATGGCGAGGAGCGCGAAGGATGTGGCGACGACGATTCGGAGCGGGCGCGGGAGCCTGCAGAAGAGTTGAGTCAGCATGGTGTTAAAAAAAGTGGTCCGCGCGGCAGACGGTCGGGCGTTACCCAAAAGACACACAACCGGCAGTGAATTACCATCGGCCGGGTGATTTTTTGCAGCGAACGCAGCGGGCAGGGATCAGCGGGCAAGGATGCGGATGCGGCCGTCGTCGCCGCGGAGGGATTGCACGGGCAACGCGGAGGGGAGGTCGCGAATGAACGCGTCCAATTCATCGAGGCGGAACCGGCCGCCGAGGCGCAGCGCGGCGATCTCGGGCGCGACGGTGATCGTCCGGTCATGGTAGCGCGCAAAGTGGTCGACGACGGCGTCGAGGCGGGCGTTTTCGACGATCAATTTTCCTTCGCGCCACGCGGTGAGATCTTGCGCCGCGCGCTCGGTGAGTCGGACGAGGGCGGGGCCGGCCGGGCCGAGGGTGAGTTGGTCTTTTGGGGTGAGCCGCCGAGTAGCGGTGTCGCCGGCGCCGTCCCCAGGGGTAACGGTGACGGCGCCTTCGAGGACGGTGACCTCGATGCGGTCGGGCGCGGTGTAGCGGACGTTGAACGCGGTGCCGGTGACGCGCACGGAGCCGGCCGCAGTGTCGATAATGAAGGGCCGGCCGGGGTCTTTGGCGACGGAGAAATACGCCTCACCACGGCTCAAGGTGACGTGGCGTTCCGCGCGGCCAAGCGATACGGCGAGCTGGGTGCGGGCGTTGAGATCGACGTTGGAGCCGTCGGCCAACGTGATCGCCTGCCGATGGGCGGCAGCAGTTTCGAGCAGCTGCGGGCGCCCGGTCCATAGAAGCGCGGCTACCACTAAAGCGGCGGCAACGGTGACGGCGGCGATGGACCGGCGGAGGAAAATTGCAGGCGAGGGGCGCACGATCCGGCGGGCGGGCTGATCGAGCGGATCGGAGAGCCGTCGGGCTTCGACGAGCAGCGGAACGGTGCGGCCGAGACGGCTCAATACGCGCCGGCTGTCGTCGAGGCGGCAATGATGCAGTGGGGCTTGGGCCAGCCACCGTTGTAACTCTCCGGACTCGACGGAGGTGAGCGGCCCGGCGTCGAGGCGGGAGGCCCATCGAGCCGCCTCGGCATCGGCGGAGGTGGAATGGTCTTCGGGACGGACAGAGTTCGGTTTCATGGGGAGCACTCGTCTGATGAAGACACGCGACGGGTCAGAAAAAACGACTGCTCCGTTGAGAAGTTGTTATCGGCGGCGGCGGCGGAGTTGGCCGGCGGCGGTTCGCGGCGTTCGGCGAGAGTCGGGTCGGCGCGCAGCAGGCGGATGGCGCGGGCGAGTTGGTTGCCGACGGTGCTGGGCGCGAGGCCGAGGGTGGCGGCGATCTCGCGCTGGCTCATCTCGTGATGCAGACGGAGAACGAGAATTTGTTGGCAACCGGGGGGCAGGGCGAGGACGGCGCGGTCGAAGGATTCTTCGTCCTGGCGGGCGATGGTGGATTGGGTGGCGTCGGGCGCGGCATCGGTCTGGCTCTCGAAAAACGCGGCCTCGGTCGGCCGCATCCGTTCGCTGCGGCGCAGGCGGAAGTTGCTCGCGAGCCGGCGGGCGGTGGTGAAGAGGAACGCGCGGGGTTTCTCCACCGGCTGCTTCTGCATCGCCTGGTAGGTGAGGAAAAACGCGTCCTGCGCGATGTCCTGCGCCTCGTCGCGGTCGCCCATGATGCGCGAGAGGTAGCGGCGGAGCGGCGTGACCGTGTCGCGGTAGAGCGCGCCGAAGTCGAAAGAGGCGGCGGAAGGTTCGGTGGCCGGTGGGCGCATGCTCGTGGATTATGCTTGGTGGCGGAGAGCGGTTTCGCAAGCGGTAGAGCACCTCGAGGGTGCGCTCAGGCTTTTCGGATTTTCGGTCGTGGGCCACCCAAAGATGTCCTTCGACCAGATGGATATCCGCCTCGATGCTGCCGAAGCCGTACGCCAACGCGTCGTGCAACGGACGCTCGTGCTCTTAGTC